>JAAXHN010000137.1 GCA_012270885.1 Acidimicrobiia bacterium
CACCCCGGCGGCGACGCCGTAGAAGGGTTTGCCGGGACGGTTCTGTGAGGACCGCGTCTGGACGGTGAGCCACAGGGCGGGCATGGCGACGAGGACGCCCAGCCAAGCCACCAGAGGATAGCGTTCTCCTGTCGCCACTCCGAACAGGAATGGAACCAAGGCCAGGGTGACCGCGGACACGGGCGCCACCACCGCCATCTGACCCGTGGCCATTCCCTGAAAATAAAGCGCCAATCCGGTCACTCCCGCCAATCCGCTCGCCAATCCCCAGGCCAGGTCGGCAAGGGTCACCGACGCAGCTTCCACCAGGTGATGGATCACCGCCACCAGGATGGCTATTAGCAGCCCTACGACGTTGGCCCAGAGAGTGACCGCCAGCACATGGGCCCGGCGGGTGGCCAGTCCCCCGGAGAAGTCGCACACCCCGTATATGACCGAACTCAATCCCGCCAGCAGGAAGGCCATGATGCTCCGGGGAACCGAGACGAGTGGTAAAGACACATAAAAGCAAAGCCCGGCCACCGGGACGGGGCCGAGCGGAGATTAGCACCGCGGGAGGTCTTCCTCCCAAGACGTGGGGACCTTGGCGGTCTCCATGATGCGTCCCCGCCGCCCGGGCCGACGAAGGGAGGGCGTTAGTGTTCTGAAACAGATGCGGAACGACCGGCGCACCGTTTTCGGTTGGGCGATGTATGACTGGGCCAACTCGGCCTTTGTTGTGGTAATAGTCGGGATCCTGCCTTCATATTTCGCATCGTACATCGTCCCCGAAGAAGGGTGGATGGGGCTGAGCGCCGAGTCCCTGTGGGGGTACATGGTTGGGCTAATCTCCCTGGTGCTGTTCCTGATCACGCCCGTACTGGGAGCCATAGCTGACTACAGCGCCCGGCGGCTGACTTTCCTGAAGGTCTTCGCCTACGGGGGGGCGCTGTTCGCGACCTGCTTCGCGTTCGTGGCCACCGGCGACGTTCTGTTGGCCATGATCATGTTCTTGGTCTCTCACTTCGGCCTTGCGGCCGGCAACGTGTTCTACGACGGCATCCTCCCACTCATCACCACCGACGACACCATCGATCGCGTGAGCTCCAAGGGGTATGCCCTCGGGTACATAGGAGGGGGTATCTACTTGCTCTTTGCCATGATCTTCATCTTCTACGCGGACACCTTCGGAATCGAGGAATCCCTTGCTGCCCGGATCGGGATCGGCGGGTCGGGATTGTGGTGGGCGAGCTTCTCCTGGTATGCACTCCGGCGTCTGAGGGAGGTGGGAACCTCCCAGGAGATGCCCCACCGGCAAAGGGAGAGTCGATCCCTTGCATATGTTCGTCTGGGGTTCAGTCGTACGTGGGCGACCGTTACCAGGTTGTCGCGCCACCGGCACCTGTTGTTGTTCGTGGTGGCCTATATGTTCTACATCGACGGGGTGCAGACGGTTTTCAACATCTCCGCCATCTATGCCTCCGAGACCCTGGAGATAAGCACCGCCTTCATCGCACTGGTTGTCCTGGTGGTGCAGTTCATGGCCTTCTTCGGGGCGCTCCTGTTCGGGCGGCTCTCGGAACGCATCGGGCCCAAACGTTCGGTCGCCTTCGCGCTGGTTGTATGGATCGGAGTGCTGATAGCCGCCTACTACCTGCCGGTGGGTCAGAACTATCCGCTGCTGGCGGTGGGTATGGTGATCGGGATAGTTCAGGGAGGCACTCAGGCGCTCAGCCGCAGCCTTTACGGATCCATGATCCCCCAGCAGGCCTCCTCCGAGTTTTTCGGGTTTTTCTCGGTGTTCACCAAATTCTCCGCCATCTGGGGGCCTATCATCTTCGCGACGTTTCGCGAACTAACCGGCTCCAGCCGCCCGGCGGTGCTTTCGCTGATCTCTTTTTTCGCGGTGGGTTTCATCTTGCTGAGCTTGGTCAACGTTGAACAAGCGCGGGCGGGGCGTTCCGATTGGAGCGTTCTGGATGGCTAACCCCTCCTTTCAACGGCAGCGCATCAGTTAATGGCCATTCCCGTGTCACTGTCGAAGAAATGCAGCTTGGACACATCCAGTACCAACCGCATGTCCTCTCCCCCGCGGGGCGCGAAGTCGGGGTTTACCCGGGCGACGAATTTGGTGCTGTCTCCCAGCGAGGAGACGTCGCTTCCCTCGTCCTCCAGGAGTTCACGGATGTCGGGGGTGATCACCGGCGGCGCAGGCTTTGTGAAGTGGACATAGGCCTCGGATCCCAACTGCTCCACCAGGTCTGCCCCCACGCTGATGGTGGCCATACCGTCGGCCCCGGAAACCTCCGATGCGATCTCGAAGGCCTCGGGCCTGATTCCTACTACCAACTGCGTCCCCGCGTAGGAAGCCAAGCGGGGATGGTTCGAGAGCACCGCCCCGTCTAGAGGGACCTCCTCGTCCGCGAAGGACAGGGAACCCCCGGCGCCGTTGGATGTGAACGTCCCGTAGACGAAGTTCATGGAAGGTGAACCGATGAATCCCGCCACGAACAGGTTGGCAGGATGGTCGTAGAGAACCCGGGGAGTGTCGATCTGCTGGAGGTTGGTCTGCTGCTCACCGGCTTTGCGAAGCACCGCCACCCTGTCCCCCATGGTCATCGCCTCCACTTGATCGTGGGTTACGTAGAGTGTCGTGGTCTTCAATCGGTTGTGGAGAAGTCCCAGTTCCGAACGCATCTGGACCCGCAGCTTGGCATCGAGGTTGGAGAGGGGCTCGTCCATGAGGAAGGCGACCGGCTCCCGCACGATCGCTCTGCCCATCGCCACCCGCTGTCTCTGTCCTCCCGATAGTGACTTGGGTTTTCTGTCCATCAGTTCCGAGATCTCCAGGATGGCGGCGGCCTCGTCCACCCTGCGGCGGATCTCGTCGCGAGGCATGCGGCGCATCTTCAAGCCGAACGCCATGTTGTCAAACACGCTCATGTGGGGATAGAGGGCGTAATTCTGGAAAACCATGGCGATGTCACGGTCCTTGGGCGATACATCGTTCACCACCTTCTCGCCGATCCGCAGGACCCCCTCGGTGACCTCCTCCAAACCGGCCACCATGCGCAGGAGAGTTGACTTGCCGCACCCGGACGGGCCGACAAGCACTACGAATTCCCCATCCGCAACATTAAGGCTGACGTCGGTTATCGCCCGGGTCCCTCCTGGATAGACCTTTCCGACGCTTTCAAAAGTGATCGAGGACAAGTTGTGCTGCTCTCTTCGGGGTAGATGGGATTCGATGCTAACTGTAACGGACCCGTTGCCAGGTTTCTGCCCTATCGGGCGACTCTAGGGCCGAGCGCCGAGAACCGGGGCCTACCGTGCCGATGTCAGCTCCAGATCAGCAGGCCTGCATCCACCAGGGCCAGCACGGCAGTGCTGGCCACGGCCACTCCCGTGGCGATCAGCCAGGAGGCTCGGCGGAGGGGGACACCGAAAACGTAGGCAGCCAGTACTCCGCTCCACCCTCCGGTGAGTGGCAGGGGGATGGCGACCACCACCAGCAGCGCCAGGTCTCGCAGCCGGACGAACCGTGCGCTGTGGCGACGACGCGTGTGGGCGTAGAGACTATCCAGCAACCGGCGGAGCCAGGACACGCGGTGGGGCGTGCAGTACCTGTCAACCACCCCCAGCAGCCAGAAGACCAGCGGCAGGGGCGCAAGGTTGCCGACCACCGCCCAGATCCAGGTGGGAAGAGAACCCATCTCCAGCACCAGCCTTCCAAAGGGAATGCCTCCCCTCAGTTCAAGCACGGGAAGCGCCGAGATCAACGCCACTGCCATCGGGTCGGCCACCCCCCATCCCTCGAGCAGTTCGACCAGGAATTCCCGCACGAGCGGTTAGTGGGGAGCCGTGAGATGAGAGGATGCCGGAATGGCCACTATCACCAGCGGTATGGTGACGTTCTTGAGTATGAAGGACATCCCGTAGCCGAAGAACGGCCGGTTGGTGAGAGGCCGGTTGGCGGCGCCCACCACCAACAGGTCCCAGTTCTCCGAGTTGGCGGTGTTGGTGAGCTCTCCCTCGGGTTGGGCCACCGGCCGCACGTCGGCGTGGACCCTGGCTCCCAGGCGCTCTCCGTATTCGACCGACTCCTCCACCAGGTCGCGGCCTGTCATGAAGTTCTTGGCGCTGGCCCTCATGTCGAAGTAGTAGGGACCGTCGGCGGTCTCGTTGATCAGGTGCAGTGCGAAGACCATGCCGTCGTTGCGAGCGGCCAGGGAGTAGGCCACCTCGGCGGCAGCGCGGGAGGCAGGATTCGCCTCCACCGACAGCAGTACCCTGCGCACTTTGGGGATGGGACCGCCCGAGAACCCGTCGGTTGGCTCGGGGTAACGGAAGATCAGCGTGGGAACCTCCAGGCGGGCCAGCACGCGGTCGATCACGGTCGAGAAAACTTCCGTCTCGCCGGTCTGCTCGGGGGCTCCCAGCACGACCAGGTCATATCCGAGATCCGCTTCCCTGAGGATTGCGTCCGCAGGATCGCGCGCCCGTCTTCTGATCAGGCGGTGTTCCTCGCCTTCCATCGCCCTGATGGCCGCCTCGGGGCCGGTCTCCACTTCGACCTCCTTGCCGATCAGGCGCTTCCACCATCCCCCCGAGGATCCGCTGACCTCCAGGACCGTAACCTCCGCGTCCGGGAACAGGCGGCCGACTTGGGTGGCGGCGAAGACGCTGTTGGCGCCGCCCCGGGTGGGCAGGAGGATGCGCTGTGACCCCAGGATGTGGGCCTGGGATCGGATGGCCTCCGACTCGAGGCGGGCTTTTTCCTCTCCTTCGGCTTCCATTCCCCGAACCGAGATCTTCAGCAGGACCGGAGCCAGGAGCGAGGTGACGATGGCGGCCAGCACGATCACCGTGTACCCGGTGTCCGACAGCACTCCCAGGCTGAGACCCACCAGGGCCACCACGATTCCCATGGCGCCCAGAGCGGACAGGCCCGACCCGAGAGCCAGCGACTCCTTCACGGTCAGGCCGGCCCGGCGGGCCCCGACCAGGGTGCCGAACATCTTGGCGGCCACCGCCAGGACGATGAGCGCCACCGTCCAGATGATGGCGCTAGGCGACGCCAGGAGGGAGATGTCCACCCGCAGCCCGCTGAAGGCAAAGAACACCGGAGCGAAGAACGAGTCGGTGATGGTCTCTAGGACATGGCGGACTTCGACCATCTGGTACCGCAGCGTGGCGAGGATGATTCCGACGATGAACGCCCCCAGGATGGCCTCGAGACCCAGGGCATGGGTGATCGCCCCCCCGGCGATGGCCGCCACCAGACCCACCGTGAGGGCCGCCTCCAGATTCGATCCCCCCCGCAGAGCCAGGCGCATGGCCTGATTGAGCAGCCACCTGCCGACCGTGGCCGCCAGGACCACAAACACGACCAGGCCACCCAAAGCGGTGAGCAACTGGGCGGGTTCGAAACCTTCCTGTGCGATGCCGGCCAATCCGGCCAGGATCAGCCATCCCACCGAATCCATGGTCATGCTCACCGCCAGAGTCACCTGGCCGAAGTTGCGGCGCAGCATGCCCAGGTCCAAGAGGATCTTCGCCACCACCGGCAAGGCGGCCACCGACAGGGCCAGCGCCATGAAGGCCGCGTACAGGCCGCGCCCGGAGGTCCCCACGAAGGAGGAAGGCGTCAGGAGCGCTACCAGCCCCACCGCCACCAGGGGAACGAGCAGAGCGCCGGTGGAGACGTTCAGAGCAGCCCGACGGAGACGAGAGATGATTCCCAGATCGGTCTCATAGCCGATCACGACCAGCACCATGATCACGGCCAGCCACGCCACCCCGTACAGGACCGAGGCCACGGTGGAGTCCGAAAAGATCCAATCGAACGTCTCCGGGTAGAACTGGCCCAGCACGCTCGGCCCGACCACCACCCCTCCCAGGAGCTGGCCGACCACCGGGGGCTGGCCGAGCTTGTTGGCCACTCCCCCCAGGAATCGGGCGGCGCCCACCAGCAGCGCCAACTGCACCAGGAAGAGTAAGACCTGGTGCTCATCCAAGAGGCTGGCCGAGCCCTGTTGATCAGCGGTCAGTATGTATGTCATTCGCTTGATAACAATACAGACTTCACACCGAGAACCTGATCTGCAGGATGTCCCGCGACTGCACGGGATAGTCTCGCCCCTCCACCCGGACCACGGCCTTGGCGCGGGCCGCATCCCAGCCTCCTGCGGCGATTACCGCCTGGGCGGCACCCACCTCCGCCCGGATGAAACCTCGCTCCATATCGGAGTGGACCTTGCCCGCCGCCCGGCGGGCATTTGACCCCGCCGGTATGAGCCAGGCCCTGGTCTCCCGGGAGTTGCAGGTGTAGAAGGTGCACATTGCCAGGGTGTCCAGCACGGCTTGGGAGATGGTGGCGGCCACTCCCCTGCCTAGCCCGAAGGCTTGCAGCATCTCAGCCTGGTCCCGGGCGTCCAACATGGCGGCCTCCGCTTCAAGTCGGAGGGTCATAGGCACTACCGGGTCACCGGAGGGGACCACCCCCTCCACCGGGTTCGGCGTTCCCCCCACCTGTTCCTCCTCGACGTTGACCACCCAGACAACCGGCTTGAGGGTGAGGGGCGCGAAGTCCGCCAAAGTCTTCAATTCGATGTCTGACCACAGCCTCTCCCTCAGGAGGCCTCCGTCACCGGAGATGCCGGACGCCCGGGCCACCGTTTCATAGGCCGCCCGGCGCTCGGGACGGGAGGTGGCTTGATTACGAAGGCGAAGGATGGATCCTTCGAACATCTGGGCGTCGCTGATGGCCATCGCGAGCAACACCTCCTCGGCCTGGGAACGGGGATCGGTTCCCGATCCGCCGTCGGGCACGGAGGGGCCGGTGAATGCGCGGAGCACAACCACCATGCAGTCGGCTTGGCTCAGGTTTCCCACCGTACGGGTGTCCAGGTCTCCTCCCGGCTCCTGGAGGGGAGGACCATCGGTCACCTCCAGTGTTGCGGGAGTGATGCGGGCCGACCCCTCCAGACGGCCCAGTTCCTCGAGGAGTGGATCGACGATCCGGATGATGCCGAGCCGGGTCTCGGTGGTTGAGAAGGGAAAGGATGCGATCCCTTCAGGGCGAGCGGTGAGAGCCGCAAAGAGCGAGGTCTTTCCAGTATTCGACAGACCGGTGATTCCCACGGTGACCATCGGATAACCAGATTAGACCCACCCGTTCCGCCACGCTGCCTTTTAGGCGAAGATCGGACGAATGTCAACGCATACCCACGCCGACCTGCCAGAATCGGAGCCAATGAGTACGGTGGTGATTACCGGCGGAACCAGTTGGCTAGGACAGGCGCTCACCAATAGGCTCCTGAGTGACGAACGTCTCCGGCTGGCATTGACCTACCTCAGACCCGTTGAGGCCGACCGCTTCGAGGACCGCTTCGGAACCTATCACCCCCGGATCATCCTGCGCCGGGTCGATGTGACCGATTCCCCGACCGTCGAAAGGTTCTTGGAGGAAGTGGAAACGCGATGGGGTGCGATCTCCGGACTGGCCTGCGTGGCCGGAAGCTGGGCGGGGGGAACGACGGTTGAGCACACTTCGGATCTGCGCCTCGAGAGGATGCTGGACGCCAATCTCCGGTCGACTTTCACAATGGTGCGGGCTGCCCTCCCCTATCTTCGCAGCGCTGACTGGGCCCGGGTGGTGCTGACCGCCAGCCGCGCCGCCTTCGAAACCCCTCGCGACCAGGCCGCGTTCAACATCGCCAAGGCGGGAGTGGTTGCGTTGGGCCGGAGCCTGGCCGCCGAGTTGGTGAAGACCAATGTCTCGGTTTCGGTGCTGGTGCCATCGGTCATTGACACTCCGGTATCCCGGGAGGCCATGCCAGACGCCGATCACAGCCTCTGGCCGACTCCCGACGAGGTTGCGCGGGTGGCCGAGTTCCTTTTGAGCAGGGAGGCGTGGGTGTTGAACGGCGCCGAGGTACCTGTCTAGCCATTATCCTTCCCGATTATGCGGTCTGATCAAACCCTCCGTCCCGATCTGGTGCAGGGCGGGCAGGTCTGCGGGGATGCGGAAGAACCGGGCTCTGACCAGGAGGTCACCGAGCCCGGCAAGCTGATCAGGATCGCCACGATGACCAGGTCGATACTCGAGGAAGTGCGGGCGGCCACCCCGGACGAGTCCGGGAGGGAGCTCATCTCCAAAATCCATGATCGCTCCCTCGATGAACTCCGGGACGTGCTCAGCAAGGAGTTGCTGACCGAGTTCGACCGCATGTTCGAGCCGCTGCTGGGAGATGACCCACCCACGTCGTCGGAGGTACGCATCGCCCAGGCTCAGTTGATCGGGTGGCTGGAGGGGCTGTTCCAAGGCATCCAGGCCAGCCTTGTTACCAGAGAGATGATGGCCCAGGCCCGGGCCGCACAGCGCGCCAAGCTGATGGCGGGCCGCCCCGAACCCGAAGACCGGCCGGCAACCGGACTCTATCTCTGAGGGAAACACTGTGACGCCTCCCCGGGTTGCGGTGATAGGGGGCGGCATTGCGGGCGCCGCCGCCGCTTTCTATCTGGCGGAGAGAGCCGACGTGGTGTTGCTCGAAGCCGAGTCCACGCTTGCCTATCACACCACTGGACGCTCCGCCGCTCTCTTATTCGAGTCCTACGGATCGCAGGGGATCCGTCCCTTGACCTCCGCCAGCCGTGCGTTCCTCGACAACCCTCCCCCGGGCCTGGCCGACTTTCCGTTCCTGTCCCCGCGGGGCGGGATGTTGGTGGGCGGGGAGCAGCAGACCGGGGCGCTCGAGCAATGGGAAGCCGATGCAAAGAGGCAGGGAGCATGGGTGGAGTTGCTGGACGCCGACAAGGCACGTCAGATTTGCTCGGCGCTCAGGCCGGAGATGCTGACCGGCGCGGTCTGGGAACCCGGAGCGGCCGACATAGACGTGGCAGCGGTCCACCAGGCCTTCGTGCGGGGCGCCCGGCGCTGGGGCGCCGAAATCCGGGTCTCCTCACCTGTCAAGGCAATGGAGAAGACCACCGGTGGATGGAGACTGAGGGTTGGAGACGAAACTCTGACAGCCCAGGTGGTGGTGAATGCCGCCGGGGCATGGGGGGATGAGGTAGCACGGATGGCGGGCCTGGGTCCGATGGGCATCACTCCTATGCGCCGCACCGTCTTCATGGTTCCCGGACATGACGACTACCGGTCTTGGCCGCTGGTGGCCAGTATCGAGATGGGGTGGTACTTCAAGCCGGACGGGGTCCAACTGCTCTGTTCTCTGTCGGAGGAGAACCCTTCCCCTCCCTGCGACGCCCGGCCCGAGCCAATCGACATTGCCTTGGCGATCGAGCGCATCAACCAGGCGACCACGTTGGGGATTCGGTCGGTTCGCTCCTCGTGGACGGGGTTGAGGACATTTGCCCCGGACCGGGAGATGGTGATCGGCTTCGATCCCCGGACGGAGGGGTTTTTCTGGCTGGTAGGCCAGGGCGGCACGGGGATCCAGACTTCTCCGGGCGCCGGGGAGTTGACCGCATCCTTAGTATTGGACTCGGAGGTCCCCACCCGGCTGGTGGACCATGGATTCGACGCAGCGGTCGTCGCCCCCGAGCGGTTCGTCTGATGCCGGCCTTCCCGACCGTCATGGCACGGTGGCCCCGGGCCGGACTGAGGATCCATCGAAGGACGGTTTGATGTCCCAGACTTCTCTCCTCCGCACCTTCATATCCTCCCCGCAGAATTCCAGGGTCAAGGCCCTTGTACGTCTTCGCACCCGGCGCGAGCGGGAGAGGAAAGCGACTTTCCTGGTGGAGGGATATCGGGAGTTGCGAAGGGCGTTGGCCTGGAAGGGTCAGATAGAGGCTGTGTACTGCTGCCCACCCCTTTTTCTGGGGGACAACGAGGAAAAACTTCTCTCGGAAGCAGCGCAGGCAGCCGAGGTGGTGGAGATGTCGGAAGCTGCATTCCGGAAGGTTGCCTACCGCGATCGTCCCGAGGGCCTCTTGGCGGTGCTCCGCCAGCCTTCACTCCCGCTCTCCCGGCTCCGGCTGGGAGCGGAGCCCCTTGTGTTGGTTGTGGAGTCGGTGGAAAAGCCCGGAAACCTGGGAGCGATGCTCCGGACCGCCGAGGCAGCCGACGCAGATGCGGTGGTGGTGGCCGATCCGGCCACCGATGTCTTCAATCCCAACGTGGTCCGCGCCTCCCTGGGGTCGCTTTTCACCGTGCCGCTGGCGGTGGCGGAGGGCCGGGAGGCGCTCGACTGGCTCCGCCAGTCAAACCTCCGCGTGATATCCACCAGCCCTGCGGCCCGGGAGCCATGCTGGAAGACCGATCTCTCGGGCAGGGTGGCGGTGGTGATCGGCACCGAACAGTACGGTCTGTCGGATCTGTGGCTGGATGGCGCCGACCACAAGGTGTCCATCCCCATGTCGGGAACCGTCGACTCCCTCAATGCCGGATCGGCGGCGGCCGTGCTGCTATTCGAGGCCCGCAGGCAACGATCAGAGGGCTAAACCTGGCTCGGTTCCTGCTCACAGTCGTAGGGGATCTACCCAAGCACTAATAATTCTCAATCCATCCGCCTGAGCCAGGTTAGGCTAGGCTGCCGCTGAAATCGCTTCGCTCAGCGTGAATCGCTCCTCATACAGTGCCCTGCCCACAATGGCGGCCTCGCATCCCAAGGCCGCTACCGCCTTGAGGTCGGAAAGAGTGCCCACCCCACCGGAGGCGGTTACCGCCATGTTCGAAAGCTTTCCCACCTGTGCCAGCAGGTCAAGATCCGGCCCCCGCATGGCTCCATCCCGCTCGATGCCGGTCACCAATAACCTCACCACTCCCACCTCCCGCAGCCCTCTGAGCGCCTGGGGGACCGTGCGCCCCTCGTCCAGCCACCCAGCCCCTCTGGCCCGGCCCGCTCGTACGTCCAGAGCCGCCACCACCCGCTCCACCTCTCCCACTTCCCTCAGTGCGGCCGGATTCCACACCGCAGCGGTTCCCATCACCACCCTCCGGGCCCCTCTCGCCAGTGCGGCCTGGGCGGTGTCGGCAGTACGGATTCCCCCACCGACCTGGAACGGAATTCCCGCCTCGCTCATCTCCCGCCAGATCTGCCGGTCGGGATCACCCGTCTTGGCGCCGGAGAGATCCACCACATGCACCAACTCCGCGCCCTGTTCCATCCAGCGGCGTGCCGCCTCGACCGGATCGTCCGAATAGCGCGTCACCCTTCCGAAGTCGCCGTGCAGCAACCTGACCACCCTCCCCTCCAGTATGTCCACGGCTGGGATTATCTGCATCTCGGAGTGCCTCCTGGGGGATGATAAAACTGAGTTTGCGCTAATGTGCTAACATGCTATTATGATAGCACACTAATGTCAACCCCGGACAGTATATGACAGTCGACAGATCATGGCGCAACCATGACACCCGGGCGCTTTTCTCGGCGGTGCTGACCCTGGAGACGGTCGACGAAGCGGCGATCTTCTTCCGGGATCTCTGCACCCGCAAGGAGATATCGGATCTGAGTCAGCGATGGGCGGTTGTCCGCCAGCTCGACCGGGGACTCTCCTACCGGCAGATCTCGGAGATCACCGGCGCCGCCACCGCCACCATAACACGTATCAACCAGTGGCTGCGTCACGGCACCGGGGGTTATCGCCTGGCGCTCTCCCGGGTCAAATCGTCGCCTGAATCGGAACAGTCCCGATGAGCAAGAGTGCACTCACCCTGGCGGTACCGAACAAGGGTCGTCTCCGCGAACCTTCCCTCCGGCTTCTCAAGAGTGCCGGGATGTCCTTCGAGGTGACCGACCGGGCTCTCTCCCTGCGGGTCCGGAACGTCGAGGTGGATCTGGTACTGGTCCGCACCGAGGACATCCCGGAAATGTTGATCGAGGGTGTCGCCGACGTCGGTATAACGGGATTGGATCTCATGGAGGAGTCCGATCCGGATGCCGCCCTGGTGACGCTCGCCAAGCTGGACTTCGGGTACTGTCGCTTGGCGGCCGCAGTTCCCAACTCCTCTCCTATCGACTCGCTGGAGGACCTGACGGGACTCCGGGTCGCCACCTCTCATCCCCGGACCACCGCTCGGTTCCTCTCGGATCGGGACATCCCCGTCTCTGTTGTGGCCCTCAAAGGATCGGTGGAGGCGGCCACCAAGATCGCCCTGGCCGACGCCGTGGTCGACCTGGTCTCGACAGGATCCACCCTCAGGCTTAACGGATTGCGGGACATCGGCGTTCTCCTCGAGTCCCAGGCGGTCCTGGCCGGACTCCCCGGGGTGAGGGACAATCGGCTGGTCCGCCAACTGGTCACCGCGGTACGGGCGGTCACCGCCGGGCGTCGTAAGCGCTACCTGCTTCTCAACACCTCCGCCGACAACACTGCCGAGATCAGCCGTCTGATGCCCGGTCTGTCGGCTCCCACCATCGTTCCATTGGACGATTCGAAGATGGTGGCCATGCATTCGGTGGTGGACGCCTCGGACCTCTGGGATCTCCTGCCCCGACTCGAAGATGCGGGTGGGAAGGGAATCCTGGTGCTCGACATAGGACAGATCATCCCGTGATTGCCATCTCTCAACCTCGTCTGCGCCAGGTGTTGCTGGAAGAACTCACCGAAGCCGAGTGGATCGGGTTGTGCCGCCGCTCCGCGGTGCCCGATCCCGAGGTGCGGAGGATCGCAGGGGCCATCTGCGAGGAGGTGAGGAACGAGGGCGATCGGGCCATGGAACGGATGGCTGCTCGCTATGGAGGGGGCTACTTCCCGGTAACCCGGGAGGAGTTGAAGCGAGCCGCCGCTGAGATGCCGGAGGTGACCGCCGCCCTGGAGGAGGCCAGGGACCGGATCGCGGCATTCCACCGTCCCCAGATCCCTTCGGACACCCACCGCGAAGATGTTCGGGGCATTGCCATCACCCGACGGTGGTCCCCCCTCGTGCGGGTGGGCGCCTACGTCCCCGGCGGAAAGGCCGCCTACCCCTCCACCGTCCTAATGACGGTGGTTCCGGCCAAGGTGGCCGGGGTGAGTGAGGTGGTGATTGCCACCCCGGCGGGCGCCGATGGCAACGTCAACCGGGCGACCCTGGCGGCCTGCTGGGTGGCGGGCGCAGACGAGGTTTGGGCCATGGGAGGCGCGGGCGCGGTAGCAACTCTCGCCTACGGCACCGGACTCGTGAAGCGGGTGGAAAAGATCGTCGGACCGGGCAGTCAGTGGGTGACGGCCGCCAAGTTGGCGGTGTTAGGGGACTGCGGCATCGACCTCCCGGCCGGTCCCTCGGAAGTCCTGGTGCTGGCCGACCACTCGGCCGAACCGGTACTGGTCGCCGCCGATCTCCTCTGCCAGGCCGAGCACGGACCGGACTCCCCCGCGGTCCTGGTCACCACCGACCCGACTCTCCCCTCCCGGGTGGAGGAGGCGCTCGAGGAGCAGTTGGCCTGCCTCGAGCGTCGGGAGGTCCTGGCCGAAGCCCTGTCCAAGCACGGCATGACGGTGATCGCTCCCGACATGACCCGAGCTCTCACTTTCACCAATCGATACGCAGCCGAGCACGTCTCCATCCTCACCTCCGACACCGAGACGCACGCCAAGGCGGTCACCGCCGCCGGTTCGGTTTACGTCGGGCGCTGGTCGGCGGAGTCGGCCGGTGACTATGCAACCGGCGCCAATCACGTGCTTCCCACCGGAGGCTTGGCCGCCTGCTACGGTCCGCTTTGGGTGGAGGACTTCGGTTCCTGGCGCCAGGAGCAACGTCTGACCCGCGAGGGTCTGGCCGATATTCTCCCCATCATCACCCGACTGGCCGATGTGGAAGGCTTCACAGCCCACCGCCGCGCCGCAGAGCTACGGTTCAACACGGAAGGAGCAGCATGAAGAGAACCGCACACCTGAACAGGGAGACCAAGGAGACCTCGGTGGAAGTCCGTCTCGATCTGGATGGATCCGGCCAAGCTCAGGTCTCCAGCGGAGTAGGTTTCTTCGATCACCTCCTCACCTCCCTGGCCCATCACGCGCTGTTCGACCTGACGATCAATACCCGGGGCGACCTGGAAGTTGACGATCATCACACCGTGGAGGACACCGCCCTGGTGCTCGGATCGGCCATTGCCGAGGCATTGGGAGATCGGGCGGGCATCAACCGTTTTGGAGACGCTGCGGTTCCAATGGACGAGGCTCTGGGCAGAGCGGAGGTGGATGTGGGCGGCCGTCCCTACGCGGTGGTGGACCTACCTCTCCGCAACCCGGCCATCGGAAACCTCACTACCCAGAACCTCCCCCATGCGATCGAGGCCCTGGCGCGGACTGCAGGTATCACCCTCCACTTGAGCTCGACAGGCCGGAACGACCACCACCAGGCGGAGGCTGCCATCAAGGCTTTGGCCCGCGCCCTGCGCCAAGCGGTGGAACGCGATCCCAGACGTGTGGGCGTTGCCTCCACCAAGGGCGCCACTTGACGAGAATCGCCGTGGTTGACCATGGCGCTGGAAACCTGGTCTCCATCACCCAGGGACTGGAGAGGGTGGGTGCGGAGACGGTGTTAGCCGCCGGGCCTCACCAACTCGATGGCGCGGACGGCGTGGTGCTTCCCGGGGTGGGGACCCCCGGAGCCGCCATGGAACGGCTGGAACAAGCAGGCTTCGTCGACTCCCTGGTCGACTGGACGGGCCCCCTCCTGGGGATCTGCGTGGGTCTGCAGTTGTTCTTCGAGGCCAGTTCGGAGGACGACAGCGCCTGTCTAGGGCTGATGCCCGGCCGGGTGGAGCGGTTGCGGGAGACTCCCCGCCTTCCCCACATCGGGTGGAACGATCTGCTGATGAGCGCCGAAGATCCTTTGTGGGAGGGACTTCCCGACCATCCCACCTTTTACTTCGTGCACTCCTACGCACCGGCGCCCATCGATTCGGGGTTGGTCATCGGCGAGGCCAGCTATGGCGCCCGGTTCTGTGTGGCGGTCAGGGACGGGCGCCGGGTGGGGGTCCAGTTCCATCCCGAGCGGTCCGGCGCCAACGGCCTTCGGGTGCTCTCCAACTTCCTGGCGGAGTGCCGATCCGGGTCGGAGGCCTGCTGATGCTGCGCAAGAGAATCATTCCCTGCCTGGACGTGGCGGACGGCCGGGTGGTGAAGGGAGTCAACTTCGTCAACCTCACCGATGAGGGTGACCCGATCGAGTTGGCGAGCCGGTATGCGTCCGAGGGCGCGGATGAGATCTGCTACCTGGACATCGCCGCCGCTCCGGAGAACCGTAACACCATGTGGGATGTGGTGAGACGCACAGCCTCGGAGGTGTTCATCCCTCTCACGGTGGGTGGAGGGATCCGCTCCCCCGAAGACATGAAGTCGGCTCTGCGGGCCGGGGCCGACAAGGTGAGCATCAACACCGCCGCGGTCCGTCGCCCGGAACTTCTCAAGGAGTGCCGCCGCCGCTTCGGGCGTCAGTGCGTGGTGCTGGCGATCGATGCCCGGCGTCGCCCCGAGGGAGGATTCGAAGTGGTGGTTGTGGGGGGCAGGGAGCCCATCGGCTGGGATGCGGTGGAGTGGGCGCGGCGGGGAGTCGATTTGGGCGCTGGTGAGATTCTCCTCACTTCCATGGACCGGGACGGGACGAAGGACGGCTACGACCTGGAGTTGACCTCTGCGGTCACCGCAGCCGTGGAGGTGCCGGTGATAGCCTCGGGAGGAGCCGGAACCACCCAGCACTGCGTGGATGCATGCCTGGAGGCCGGCGCCGAGGCGGTGCTGGCGGCTTCCATTTTCCACCGCAAGGAGATCGAGATCTCCGAGGTCAAGCGCGCCATGGCCCGGGCGGGCGTGCCGGTGCGCCTCTAATGAGCGGCGTGTCCCCCCCCCGGGCCAGTGATCTGAAATGGAGTGCCGATGGGCTGATACCTGGGGTAGTGCAGGACGCCCGGACGGGTGAGGTGCTGATGGTGGCTTATCTAAACCGGGAGTCGTACGCCGCAACGATGGAAAGCGGCTACGTCTGCTTCTGGTCCCGATCCCGCCAGGAACTTTGGTTAAAGGGCGCCACCAGCGGCACCACCCTGGAGGTGGTGAGGATCGCCGCGGACTGCGACGCCGACACGCTTCTGATCACCGTCCGGCCAGCAGGTCCGGCCTGTCACCGCCACACCACCACCTGCTTCGGCGACTCCCCGCCGGGCGAGGGATTCTGGTGGTTGGAGCAACTGTGGGGGGTGATAACCTCCCGCGCTGCGGAGCGACCGGCCGGGTCCTACACCACCTGCCTCTTGGAAGGTGGGGTGGACCTGGCCTGCAGGAAGCTGATGGAGGAGGCAACCGAGGTGCTGATGGCCGCCAGAGATCACGCTAAAGGGGAGGTGGACAACCGGCGGGTCGCCGAGGAGATGGCCGATCTTCTATACCACCTCCTGGTACTGGCTGCCGATCGAGAAGTACGGCCTTTGGAAACGATCGCCGTCCTGGAGGAGCGTTTCTCTTCCTGACATCTCCGATTGAATGGACAAAACGAATGGGAGCCGCGGAACCGAGACTATTTCACTCCAACCGCATAGAATCTGTGCAGGAACCATGGTGACACCACTTTTGGCCAATTTCCAAACCACTCTTGTTTGGCTTTGGAAAACCTATTCGGTTCAGTTCGAGTCTTCGGCCTCGGTTGAGTTGGGCTGGAATGAGGTTGATGATCTTGCTACCACGTGCGGTTTATAGAGGGTCATTCGCCTTGGTGAGCCCTGGAGGGAACCATACTTGTGGGTTGCGTACCGATCAAACCGTTATCTGTTGGAGCAAGATAGAACCCCATCCAGAAGATGTGACCTGGAAAGACCCGGCCTGAACCGAACGATCCCAGAACCCCCACGAGTACGTAAGGCTTTTTCTCCCTCTTAAACCAACCCCACTCCTACCGTCCATCTACCATAAATCCAAGACCGGCGAGTTTCGCCACCCACGCCCTTGTAGCTCAGTGGATAGAGCGGCTGCCTCCTAAGCAGTAGGTCGCAGGTTCGAATCCTGCCGAGGGCGCTATGAATCCGGGCGGATCGCGGGTAACCAGCACGGTCACCCGACATCCGTGGATTGCGGGAGTGACGGGGGTCTATGTGGCGGCGTGGACCATCTATGGTTTCAGCACCGGCGCCAGGCTGGCCCTCCCCTACCTGGTATGGGTGCTGTTGGCGGCCGGTCTGGTATTGGGGTTCGACAGCCGGGTTCGATTCTCCACCGAGGTGTTGATCCTTCTTTCCATCTCGGGTTTTGCCCACATGGCCGGAGGGAACGTATTCATCAATGATGTGCGGCTGTACGAGTTCACCTTGTTCGGGTTCCTGGGTTATGACCATCTTCTCCACGTGGTGGGGCTGGGAACGGGCGGCCTTGCCGTCTGGGAGGCGACGGCCCGGATGTTCAGAGCCTTCGGCGGCTGGCCGGCGGCTGTAATTACCTTCCTGGGAGCCCATGCGATCGGGACCGCAATCGAGATAGGCGAATACCTCTCCTACCTGTTCATCGAGGCGGTCAAGGTGGGCGACTACGCCAACAACATGCAGAAC
>JAAXHN010000138.1 GCA_012270885.1 Acidimicrobiia bacterium
CTCCGGGAAACCCGGGGCGGTTCAACCAGGTTCCTCCGCTTCTACAATCATCACAGACCCCACAGCTCATTACAAGACCAACCACCGATCACCCGACTCGTAAACCACCTCTGTGGGAAGGACATCTAGGTTTAGTTGTTGTCCGGGTTCTTTCGAGTTCCGCCCATCGGCGTTGATGGTTTCATCTGGTGTCCGGGGAGGCGGCGAGCAGGTCTGCGGCTTGTTCTGCTGCTTCGATGCCGCTGGCCAGGGCGCCGTTCACCGAGGGCACCCGCGTGTAGTCGCCTGCTATGAACAGGTAGGGAGTGTTTCGCCTCAGTTGGCGGCGGATCTGCGTTACGGCGTTGAGCATCCCGGGCGGTGCCATGCATACTGCGTTCTCCCATCGGTATACGCGCGTGAACAGGCCCTCGTTGTCGGCGGGGATGGCAGAACCGGGAGGGGGGTTGCGGCGGGCGGCGCCGAGCAGACGGCGTTTGATCTCATCGTCGTCGAGGGGGATCAACTCCTCCGCGCGGTGGCGGCCGATGAGCAGGTCGAGCGTGCTTTTGCCCGGCGGCGCGGCTGAGGGTAGGTTGATGGACCGGTCCAACAGCAGGGGGGTGTCGTCCTCGGGGTACAGGGCGCCGTTCAACACGATCCACCCCACTTTCAAACAACACGATCTCTCTTCCTTTCATAAGCATCTCGGATCCTCTTATTCCTTCTCACAAACCACTTTACAAACACAACCCAACTAACACTCACGACCAAGAACCTTCCACCATCAGTCCTTACAAACTCCCCTATCCATTTGATCAGATCACTCATACGATATCCCTTCATATTCCATACCATCAATAGTTAAATTCACTTCCAACTCCTCATAACACCATTCACAATACACTCTGTAATCCCATTTCCAGCCCGGGGGGAGTGGTGGATGGTCCAGGCCGATCACCACCCGGCACCCGGACGAATAAGTGATGCTCGCCAGCGTCTGGCGGATGCTGTTGGGAAGATCGGGAATGATCTCACGGGCGACTGCCGGAGGCACCGCACAGGATGATCGCGTCCGCTTCGATGACATCGCCGTCCACGACTACGCCGGTCACACCCCCCCCCGGTCGTTGATGACGACCTTTGTGACGGGAGTCGAAAGGCGGATGGTATCTCCGCACGCGTCGGCCAGGGCATCAACGAGAGCGCCAGCGCCTTTCTCCGGTACGTAGAGCTTGTCCGCGTTTAGCAGCATCTCCGCCAGATATGTCCGCATGTACGCCTCGCCGGATGACTCGACACGGCCCATTGTCATTTCCAGGAACCCCCGCAGTGTCACCTGGAGACGCTCAGGCACGCCCAGGCGGTCCAGGTACTCGCCGAAGGTCTCTGCACCGTCGAGCTCCACCATCCGACTGTCGGCAGAAAAGTCCAGGTACTGGGACTGCCGGAAAATGCCTCGAAACAGCCTCATGCTGGGCAACACTGCCCGCGGTGACAAAAAACCCAGGGCATGAGCCGGGGCAAGTTCCTGATCAGGTTGCCAACCGACAAACCCGGCGTCGTTGTTGTCCACCGGCCGTTCCTGAACCAACCCAGCTTCATCCTCGACGCCACCAGGGCCAATCCCAACTCTTCACAGACACGGAAAACCGCATCGTAGGACGAACAGAAGAAATCAGCCCCCGCGTCGATCGAAAACCCCCCAACCCTCTCACCGGCAAGGCGCCCGCCCACACGGCCGCTGCCTTCAAAAACGACCGGAACCAAACCCCGCCCCTTCAGGGTGTAAGCAGCGCCCAACCCGGCAACTCCCCCACCCACAACCACAACACGCTTCTCGTTCACCGGCCCTCCCCTCACCAACTCAGACCGGCACACCCGCTCACACCCAACGCCACTCACACCCCTCGCACAGCGCCAGCTCTCCCGACAGCACCCGTGCCAACCGCTAACACACCGGCCCAAAAAGCCGCCTCAACCCTGCACTTGCGACCGATGCGCGGGCGGGATGGGAGACTGTCGCTAGCTGACCATCCAGCCCACCTGTTCCCCCCTTCCCTTCCCCACTTCGCCAAACGTCGCAACGGACCCAAGAAGGTCAAGGGAGAGACCCTCAGTTTCCACCTCGTCCAATGCATACCCAACTATCGCGGAGATGAAACTGAGACACCACCCCAACAATAACCAACCACATGTATGAATCTCCCCGGCTTTGGTAGAGGTTTTCTTCTTGAGAGGATGGAGTCAGCCAATGCTGTTCTCTTTGAGGAGCTTCGCCAGCCCGTCGCTGCTTTGGGCCTTGCCCCGGACCGATGGGAAAATCAGCCCTCGGCCGCCCGTATGCCTGTGTGCTTCGTCCAAGACAGACACGGCGGCACCGCTCAGGGGAACACGATGGGGACGGCCTGTTTTGGTCCGATCCGCTGGAATCGACCACACCTCCTGGCCGATGTTGATCTCGTCCCAGGTAGCCTTCCTTACCTCCCCCGAGCGGGCCGCTGTCAAGACCAGGAAGGACACCTAGGATAGGGCGCGCCCGGCCAATCCCCTGGGGCGCTGTTCATGAATGATCCCTGGCACGGCCTGAACGACGCGTCGGGTAAGGCCGTGACGGTGATTTCGACTAAACCACCAAGATGACAGACGGGTGAGACAAACGTCAACCCCGAAAGAAGAGTTTTATTCGCGTTCTGCTGCTTTTCTGATACCTGCGCTAGGCGGAGTAGGCCAGATAGGGCTGCCAGGCGGGATCCACGCGGTAGCCGGAGCTGGTGTAGATCCAGCCAAAGCGCCATGGAGAGCGAGGAGACCGCAGGAGCACGATACCTGCTTCGGTGGGAAGACGGTTTCCCTTCTTTATGTTGCACCGCCGACAACAGGCAACCACATTGTCCCAGGTATGGGCGCCGCCCCGGGAGCGGGGCACGACGTGGTCGAGACTCTCCGCGGTGGCCCCGCAGTATTGGCACAAGTTTTCGTCTCGTCCGAAGACCGCCCGCCGGGTCAGCGGAACCGATCGGCGGAAGGGAGCTTTCACGTAATAGTTCAGTCGAACCACCGAGGGAACCACGAAGGTGTGATCGGCGGAATGCCACACCTCCCCCCTCTCCTCCACCACCGTTGCCCGATCCCGCCAAACCAACACCAGGGCGCGACGGCAACTAACCACCGAGAGCGGCTCGAAAGTGGCGTTGAGAACCAGTGCCTTGGTCACAATCCCTGCCAGACTAGACGGCCGCAGTCCTCACTGCGGCGTCATTTCGCAAGGTGGACTTGGGGTGAGTAGCGGCGGTCAGCCTCCTGCTGCAGCCCAGAACGGGTTATCACGGAAGTCCTCCATCACCCGTTCGAGCATGGTGCGGAACCGCGCCCGGTTGAACTCGAAGTCGGAAAGATCCTCCTCCACTTCCTCGACGACCTTCCCCATCACCTCCACGAAGACGAATTGCCCGTCGGCGAGAGTGTCGATGATCACGCTGCTTTCCGGATGGGGAGCGAGAATGGTGGTGCCGAAAGCATCGGCGAACAGGCCGGCTTGGGCCAGATGCTGGTCAAGGTCGCCCTCCCGACGCAGATACTTCCAGCCCCTCTGGATTCTCTGGAGAGACAAACCGTTGTCGATCAGGCTCTTGATCACCCGCAGGGCCACCAGATCCTGGAGGTTGTAGATCCTTCGGACGCCGGGACGACCCCCGGTGCCCTTGATCGAGGGCTTCACCAGGCAAACCTTGTCCCAATACCGTATTTGGTTATAGCTGCAGCCTGTGAACCTCATCGCTTCCGACGAGGTAAAGCCCACTTCCTCCATTAGCTCCGTTCCACCTATCCGGCTCAGGACCCGCTTAGCGGGGCCATGTACCGAATCCGTTCGCTTTCGTGTCGCTCCCTCCCTGTACACCCTTCCACTGAAGGTTCGTTCTCACCCGCAGACCTTGTACCAAAAAGGTAGCCGCTATCACCATAACAACAAATCCCCCCAGTGCGACGAGTAAGTGGGAGGTAAAAAATACCAACACCACAAGAATTCCTGTCGCCAGGAACCCCATGGGGATCGTCAACGCCGCGCGGCTCGAGTAGAGCAAGGGTTCCTCGGTGGTTTCAGCCACTTCCTCCTCATAGAATTGGCTCTCGATCTCTTCGAGGATCCGTTGCTCTTCTTCGTTCAACGGCACTTCAGCCCAAGCCTCCGAAATAATCCGCTTCCGCCCTCCAGTATATGGTCATCCGAAGGGTAGCTAGCCATCATTAGAGGTACTTTTCCAAGGTTTAAGGGTCCGGTGGAGAACTCGGGCTGAGACGAGCCGGCAACACCGCATCGAACCCGAATCGCCTCCGCAGCCGGAAGACCTCCGCCTCCAGTGACTCCCACCGCTTCTCGCCGGCCAGAGCCAGTTGCGGGTGCCCCGGCACGAAGCGCAATCCCCCGGCGGAGATACCCAACAGCCGCACCTTCCTCCCCTCGAGCCCGGCTCGGTCGGCCAGTTCGGTCACCTGGCGAAAGATATCGATCGCCAGCCTGGTCGGGACCTCTCTGGTATGAGAACGGGTGATTGTGGTGAAGTCGCTGAACCTTACCTTCAAAGAGACGGTCGTAGCCCACACCTGAGCTGTTTGCAGGCGGACAGCCAAGCGTTCTGCCTGCTCACGTAGCTTGAGTTCGACCTCTGATCGAGACCCGAGATCATTCTCGAAGGTGTTCTCGACCGACAAGGACACCCCCACGGGATCAGTGACGATCGGCCGATCGTCGATCCCGCGGGCAAGTTTTCCCAGATGTTCCGCGGTGGCGCTTCCCACCACCGGACGGAGATGCTCCACAGGTAGGGCTGCCAGGTCCCCAACCGTGCGAATTCCCAAACCATGAAGTCGTGCTCCGGTCGACTTCCCCACCCCCCACAGTCTCTCCACCGGCAGGGGATGCAGGAAGTCAAGGCTCACCTCCGCGGGGACCCGCAGCATCCCATCAGGCTTGGCCTGCTCGGAAGCCAGTTTGGCCAGGGTCTTGTTGACCGCGATCCCCACCGACGCCCGCAGTCCGGATTGGCGGCGCACTCGCTCTCGCAACGCAGACCCCACATCCGTCACGCTCCGGTAGTGGTAGCGAAGACCCGAGACATCCAGGAACGCCTCGTCCACAGAGAGCTTCTCCACCCGGGGCGTGAACGAGAGAAACACGGCGAACACCTCTTCGGAAACCTCTCCGTAAAGGGAATGGTCGGGAGGAACAATCACCAAACCCGGACATAGAGACCGAGCCTCGGTCATAGGCATGGCCGAGTGGATCCCGAACCGTCTTGCCTCGTAGGAAGCGGAGGCCACCACGCCCCTCCGGCCGCTTCCCCCCACCACCACCGCCAGATTCTGCAGATTCGGGTCGCGGCGGCGTTCCACCTCAACGAAGAACGCGTCCATGTCCACATGGAGAATCGGCTCTCGAAGAAGCGGCGCGCTCACCATCATCACCCTACCGAATAGGCTGGACCGAACATGGCAGAGTTGGTTCATTTGGTGCGCCATGGCGAGGTTCACAATCCCCGGCACCTGGTCTACGCGTCACTGCCGGGATTCCGCCTGAGCCCTCGGGGTGTTCGGCAAACCCGCCAGGCCAGTGGCTATCTGGCCGACCGACCGCTCGGAGCGGTGTGGTCATCACCACTGGAAAGAGCCCTGCAAACCGCTGAGAACCTGGCGGCCCCCCATCGACTGGAAGTGGGCGTTCTCCCCGAATTGGCGGAATGGAGGCTGATGGACCGCTGGGCGGGACACCGCTGGGAGGTAATACCGGAACTGTTCCCCGGGGAGATGGAAGCCTATCTCCAGCACCCCTTTCGCCTTGCTTTTGCTCCTGAGACACTTTCCGAGTTGGCCGAGAGGATCACCATGGCGGTCCGGGAGGCGGAGGCCACCGTCTCCGGTGGAGAGGTGGCGGTGGTCGGCCACCAGGATCCCATCCAGGCCGGACGTCTGCTGTTGACGGGGCGGAGTCTCGAGGAGCTGTTCCGGGACCGTCCCGAACACTGTTCGGTTATCACGCTCCGCCCGGGTGACCCGTGGACGGAGGTCGGGATGTGGAGCCCACCTAGCCGATAAAGGCGTCGGCAAAGATCAAGGAGACGATGGTCATCACCTTGATCACGATGTTCATGGCGGGACCGGAGGTGTCCTTGAAGGGATCGCCCACTGTGTCGCCGATCACCGCCGCCTTGTGGGCGTCCGAGCCCTTGCCGCCCCGGTTCCCGGCCTCGATGTGCTTCTTGGCGTTGTCCCACGCTCCTCCGGCGTTGGCCATGTAAATGGCCAACAGGAAGCCGGTCACCAGCGCCCCGGCCAAAAAGCCTCCCAAGGCTGAGGTGGACGTGAACCCTATCACCAGGGGCAACGCCACCGCCAGCACTCCGGGAAGCACCATTTCTCTGAGGGCCCCGCCGGTAGCGATATCCACGCACTTTGCGTATTCGGCCCGGGCCTCGGGACGTCCCTCTCTCAAACCGGGAATCTCTCGGAACTGGCGCCGTACCTCTTCGATCATGGTGAACGCCGCCCTCCCCACCGCGGCAATGGTCAGAGCGGCGAAGAGAAACGGGAACATCCCGCCGAGGAACAGCCCCACGGTTACCTCAACCGAGACAATGTTGATCACATCCAAACTCACCGCCTGGGTAAAGGTGGCGAACAGGGCCAGAGCCGTGACCGCCGCCGAGCCGATCGCGAACCCCTTGGCCACGGCTGCGGTGGTGTTGCCCAACGAGTCGAGAGCGTCGGTGGTCTCACGGACTTCGGGCGGAAGGTGCGCCATCTCCGCTATTCCCCCGGCATTGTCGGCGATCGGACCGTAGGCGTCCACCGCGATGGTGATGCCCAGGGTGGCCAGTACCCCGATGGCCGCCACTGCCACCCCGTAGATTCCGCCCACGTCACCCAGGGCCCACTCTCCGGCCGCATAGGCTCCTCCGATGCCCGCCGCCACCACCAGCACCGAATACGCGGCCGACTTCTTTCCGACTGCCACCCCGGCCAGCACCACGGTCGCCGGACCGGTCTCGGCCTGTTCGGCGATGTCCTTGACCGCCTGGTAGTGATCGGAGGTGTAGATCTCGGAGATCTTTCCGATTACGAAGCCCACCGCCAGACCGATCACCACCGCCACCCACAGACCGAGAGGCTGGACATCGGAGTTGTCCCCGAAGATCCAGTAGGAGACGCCAAGGATTCCCAACGCCGCTAGCACCATGGAAGAGTTGGTACCACGGTGAAGCGCCGAAGCCAGATCGGAGGCGTCACGGGGCTTGACAAAGAAGGAACCGATTATGGAAGCCAACATGCCAACCGTTCCGACCGCCAGGGGGAAGACGATTGCTCCCAACTGGTAGGAAGCGTTGGCAAAGACCAAAGCAGCGAAAGCAATCGGTGCGACCAGGGACCCCACGTAGGATTCGAACAGGTCGGCCCCCATCCCGGCCACGTCCCCGACGTTGTCACCCACGTTATCGGCGATCACCGCCGGATTGCGGGGATCATCCTCGGGAATGCCTGCTTCAACCTTGCCCACCAGGTCCGCCCCGACGTCTGCCGCTTTGGTGTATATACCGCCGCCCACCCTGGCAAACAGAGCGATTGAGGATCCCCCCAGTCCGATGGCCGCCACGATGTCCACCCCCCGGGCAAGTTCCATCCCGCTGGCCTCCACGAACACCAAATAGCCCAGCGTCACTCCGGCCAGTCCCAGACCGGCCACTGTGAAACCCATCACCGCTCCACCCCGGAAAGCGAGAGGGAGAGCTCTCTGCACACCCCCCAGGCGGGCCGCTTCGGCGGTGCGGGAATTGGCAGCGGTCGCCACCCTCATCCCCACAAAACCTGCCGCGGCGGAAAGAACGGCACCGAACACGTACGCCACCGCTCGCAACCACCCATCGTCCAACACCAGGCCGATCAGGATGAACATGGCCACCACGAACACCGCCAGCCATCGATATTCCCTTCGCAGAAACGCCATAGCTCCCTCCCGGATGGCCTCGGAGATCTCCCGCATCCGTTCGTTCCCCATGGGAGCGGCCAGCACTTGCCGGGTAAACCACATCGCCAAAACCAACGCGGCCAGGCCCAAAACCAGGGCGGCGATCAAGAAAAAAGACTGATCCATGGGGGAAATACCTCTCCTCGGAGAAACCGACGGTTTGCTTGCGTGCCATCCGCCAGTTTAGGAAGCGGATCGACTGCCATCCTTCATGCAAGTCTCGGTCCAAACGCCAGTTCCCCTTCCCCGTAGTTCTCTCGGTGCCCCCTCCTAACCTGTCCTAACCCGACAGAC
>JAAXHN010000139.1 GCA_012270885.1 Acidimicrobiia bacterium
ATGAACCTGCCGGGATGCGATCCCCGGACGTCGGCGGTGACTGCGGGGCTTGGTCGGGTCGAGCCGGCCTCCGGGTAGTCGAGCAGGTAATCGAACATATGTTCGTATCATACACCATGGGTGTGACATAAACCAGCTGCAACCATGCTAAGAAGCATGTAGCAGTGGCTTCCTCCCGCGATTCCGTTGTAGAGGCGGCGCCAGCCATAGATGCACGGAGCTGGCGGCTTATCGTGATAAGTTAACGAGCCAGTTCCGAGGGAGCATCGGTGGCCACGACCATCACTACGGTCCGTGCTAGGCAGATTCTTGACTCGCGCGGCAATCCCACCGTAGAGGCCGACGTAGGCCTCACCGGTGGCGCCGTGGGGCGGGCCGCCGTACCCTCAGGCGCCTCCACCGGGACCCTCGAGGCGGTCGAGCTGCGGGACGGGGACGCTCCCTACGCCGGGAAGGGCGTGGCCCGGGCCGTATCACACGTCAACGACATCCTGGGGCCGGCGGTCATCGGGCACGACGCCACCGAGCAGCCGCTCATCGACCAGCTCATGATCGATCTCGACGCCACCACCAACAAGGGTCGGATGGGCGCCAACGCCATCCTCGCGGTGTCGCTTGCCTGCGCCCGCGCCGCCGCGACCCAGCTGGACATGCCCCTATTCCGCTACCTGGGCGGCCCCTCCGCGCAGGATCTACCCGTTCCCCTGCTCAACGTGCTCAACGGAGGCGCCCACGCCGCCAACCCGCTGGATGTCCAGGAGTTCATGGTGGTCCCCGCCGGCCTGCCCTCGTTCTCCGCCGCTCTCCGAGCCGGGGTGGAGGTGTACCAGACACTCAAGAAGGTCCTGTCCGCACGGGGCTTGAGCACCAACGTGGGCGACGAGGGAGGCTTCGCGCCCAACCTGTCAGACAGCCGGGAGGCTCTGGACCTGCTGATGACCTCCATCGAACGGGCCGGGTACCGGCCGGGCGAGGAGATCGCGCTGGCTCTCGACGTGGCCGCCACCGAGTTCCATCGCCACGGTGCCTACCAGTTGGAGGGACGTTCCCTCGACGCGACCGGCATGGTCGACTTCTACGAAGAACTGGTGGATACCTATCCGATCGTGTCCATCGAGGACGGTCTGTCCGAGGACGACTGGGAGGGTTGGTCCCTGCTGACCGAGCGGCTGGGAGGCCGTTGCCAGCTGGTCGGGGACGATATCTTCGTCACCAACCGCCTGATCCTGCGCCAGGGCATCGACCTGGGCGTAGCGAACGCCGTTCTCGTCAAGGTCAACCAGATCGGATCCCTCTCCGAGACCCTCCACACCATGGAGATAGCCCGGGGCGCCGGCTACGGAAGGGTGGTCTCGCACCGCTCCGGCGAGACCGAGGACACCTTCATCGCCCATCTGGCCGTGGCCACCAATGCCGGACAGATCAAGACCGGAGCCCCGGCCCGCTCGGAACGAACCGCCAAGTACAACGAACTGCTCCGGATCGAGGAGCGGCTGGAGAGCCAGGCTCGCTACCCGGGCCTGTCGCTCTACGGAGATGGCTGACGGTGGAAGCCCGTCAGCGTCGCAGCGTCCTCCTTCCCCTGCTAATGCTGGGGATAGTGCTGGTTGCGGCGGTGGACGTGTTCCCGATACGCCAGCTGATCGCGCTGAACGGTGAGGCAGAGGACCTCAGCCTGCGTCTGGCCGAGATTCAGGAGGAGAACGCTCGACTGGAGCGGGAGGTGGAGCTGCTGCATTCCCCCACCGAGATAGAGCGCATCGCCCGGGCCGACTTCGGCTACGTGAACCCCGGAGAGACCAGCTACGTGGTCATCATGAGCGAGGAACTCCATGACCCCGAGCAACCGCCTGTCGGATCGGACGAGGTGGTGCCCGAGTCCGGCGGATTCTGGGAGGCGTTCTGGGACTTCCTCACCGGCCGCGACATGAGCAATGGATGAGCGTCGGGTCGTAGCGGTACAGATCGGCCGGCCTTCAAGAGCGGAGATCGCCACCCTATCCCGTTGCCATCTCAACCTTCCGGTCGTCGTCCGGGTGCCCCCGGTACTGGAGGACGGCACTCCGTTCCCGACCCTGTACTGGCTGACGTGCCCTCTGGCCGTGAAGCGGATCAGCCGTCTCGAGAGCGGCGGCGGGGTCAAGGCGCTGGACCGGCGGGCGGACCGGGTCCCTGCCTTCGGCGCCGCGCTGGACGCGGCCCACGCCCGTTACGCCACCCAGCGGGACGCCCTGCTGCCGGAGAATGCGGAGCCGATACCCCGCGGAGGAGTAGCGGGCGCCACCAGCGGGGTCAAGTGCCTGCATGCCCACTACGCGGACACCCGAGCCGGCAACGCCAACCCGGTGGGTGACCTGGTAGCTCCCTGGGTTGAGCCGCTCGACTGCCCGGTCCCCTGCGTGATGGAAACCGACGGCCAGGCCGCCAGGAACTCCGCCTGGGTCGAGCCCCGCTGAGATCACCGGGCGGGGTGCCCGCCCCAGCCGGCGGATCGGTGCGAGAATGAGGGCCGGGAGTGCGCACGGATAGGCTGGAGCGAGGCGCTGGGGACCAGGACGTTCTCGGCGGCCCTCGTGCCCGCCCACTCCCTCCTGGCCCGGGTGACGGAACGGTAGACGTGGCGGACTTAAACTCCGCTGCCCCTAAGGGGCGTGTGGGTTCGAATCCCACCCCGGGTACGTGGGTTCCCAGCGTTCATCATAGGTGTTTCGAGGTGGTTCACCCCAAGCACGCGAACACCCGACAAGCGCAGACGAACGGACATAACATCAGACATCGAGGCCTCCCTCGACCGGCGAATGTGGTACTCGACCGATTCCAGCGAGGCCTCACCCCCCAACCAAGGATTTCACCCCACCAAACCCACGATGCTCCTATGTTTGTCAAGTAGGTGCTGGGGCTGGTGGTTCGTGGGTTTGGAGCCATCTCTGGTATCGGGTAGCGAGTTGGTGGTTGTGGTCGCGGCCTAGCTCGAGTGCGGAGATGCGGCTGGGGTAGGTTCCGAGAGTTCGGGCGGCTTCGGTGACGGTGATTCCGCTTTGTTGGCGTCGGCTGCGTAGCTTCGCGCAGTTCGGGGTTGGTGGCGGGTCGGTGAGGAGGCGGTAGACTTCTCGGGCGATGTGCCGCTTGAGGCAGCGGATGATCTCGGTTCGCTTCTTGCCCTCAGCTTGGCGTCTGGCGACGTATTCTTTGGTGGCAGGGTCGGTACGCATCCGATTGGTAGCGATCCGCCATAGTGCGCTGTTGGCTTGCCGGTTACCGCCCCGGCTGAGACGATGTCGTACTGTTCGCCCGGACGACGCTTGGACAGGGCTGACGCCACACAGCGCAGCAAAGGATCGTTCCGAGTTCATGCGCTCGGGGTTGTCGCCGGCCGCGACGAGCAGCGCGGCGGCTGTGTCAGGGCCTACGGCCTTGGCGGCCAGCAGCGCCGGGTTGGCCTTGGCGCAGAGACGGCGGATCTCGATATTGAGCTCTGCGATCTCGGTGTCGAGGACCTGATACCGGCGGGCTAGGCGACGGAGAGCCAGCTTGGCGTAGCTGACGGAGGACTCTCCGCTGGGTCGGAACCGGGCGCAGACCCGGACCCGGGCTTTGAGATTCATACCCCTTAGCTGGGCTTTTAGCGGCTCTGGGGCACTTACCAGCACAGAATGGATCTGGTTGGCGGCCTGGGTGCGGGCCTTGATGGCGGAGCGCCGCGTTAGCGCCAGCATCCGTATCCACTCGACCGGTCCGTCCCCGGACTTGGGAACAGCGGCTGCTTCACCACTGAGAGCAGCCCGAGCTGCTGCCTCGGCGTCGGTGTGGTCGTCCTTGCCCTGCCGGCGGCGTAGCTGCCGATTAGGACGGTTCACCTCCACCACGTCTATGCCGGTGCCGAGGAGATGACGGGCGAGGCCGGCACCGTAGCTGCCCGTTCCTTCCACCCCGACTCGGCTGACCCGACCCCACGAAGCCATCCAGGCGACCAGTTGCCCATAGCCGGCAGGATCGGCTCGGAACAGGGCGGATCCCAACAGGCGACCTGTGCTATCGACAACCGCCCCAACATGGGTATCCCGATGTGTGTCCACCCCACCGACCACAACCACACCATCTACTCGATCTTGCTCTGCCACTATGCCCACCCTCGCTCACTGCCTACAATTCCAAGTCCCCCCTGAGCCGGGCAGAGCGGCGGACAGAACACTCAAGGTGGAGAAGTCGAAGCTCCTATAAGGTCACCCCGCCCCCCGGTTCAGGACTCCCGGCTAGGGCCAGGTCGACAGATCGTGGGAAAGGCACAAACGCCAGTTTCCGCGTGGGTCAGACCCGGCCCCAAGCCGAGGAGGGACCCTACAAGTATGAGT
>JAAXHN010000140.1 GCA_012270885.1 Acidimicrobiia bacterium
CCAGACCCCACCTCCAACGAGAGGGCCCGGACCAAAAAAGAAGCCATCTCAGCCCGGCTCACAGGCCGATCAGGACAAAACCGCGGCCCCACCACATCACAACCCAACGTAACCCCAGCCCCCGCCAAAGCCTCAATCGCCCCCGCATGAACACCCCCCACCACATCCACAAACCGCGTGCAACCTGCCGTACGTTCCCCTGAGGTCCCCCCGGGTTGGCTCGAGCCTGTATCTGTCGCCGGGCACGGATTCTCATCGGCGACAGCTGTTGCTTGGGGAGAAACGATGGGACCGTATGTGTACTGTGCCGCCGCATTCAGGAGGGTTCTTTGCAGCCTGTTGCATAGGAGAAGTCCTATATAGTCGGACCTGTTTGCAATCATGGCGAACGTCAGCGTCTCGCCGTCGCGGGTGGACGCCGCGCCCGCCAGGGCGGTCGCCTCGTCCAAATAGCCTGTCTTCGCAGCCACCGGATTCGGCGGACCCTGGTCTGCGGGCGGAGCGGCAGGCCGACAGTTCCTCAAGGTGCCCCGTTCACCGGCCACCGATAAGGCAGTGATCAACGGCGAGTCCCAACCAGCCCCTCGGAGCAGTTCGGCAACGGCGGCGCAGGTGAGTCGGTTGTGATTCGACAAACCGGAGCCGTCAACAATCCTCAGGTCATCACCGAGGTCCCCGAGCAGGCGCCGTATCACCTCTTGAACGCCGGTGACGGCTTGCGCTCGGGACGATCCGAGAGTGCGGCGACCGATCTCCTTCAGCACCATCTCCGCGGTCGTGTTGTCGGACCTGCTGAGCATCCGCTCCACAATCTCCGACATCGGGGGCGAGTTGATTTGTCCCAGTGTGGCGCTCTCGGCGGGAGCCATACCGGCCCGCGGCCTCTCAGTGATCACTATTCCTCGAGCTTCCAAAAGATCGTCAAACGCCGACGCGGCGTGCCGGGGCGGATCACTTGTCCTTCGATTCTCACGCCGCCGGAACGGAGACCAAGAGAAGGAATAAAAACCGTCGTTGAGCAGAAGACCCGACAAAGGTCCGACTTGATTAGCACTCACATGGGAGCGTTTCCACACAACTCCATCGCCATCGGAGAGCAAATGATCGGCATAGTCACGTTCCCGATCAGGAAACCAAGAGTCGTCCCCCACCACCCCGCCCTCGATTCTGGTGATGCCTTTCGCTTGCAGACTTTGGAAAACCCCATCAGCGAGTTCCGAAACATCCGTGTAGGCCACAGGCTCGGCATAGCGACGGAAATAACCCGGAGTGGACAGGACCGGATCCCCTCCACCGACCAGATACAGATTGCCTTCCAAAACACCATCGCCGGAAGATGCCCATACCTCGGCGTCAACCACCACCTCGGTCGTATAGACACCATCTTCTCCTATTACGTCCAAGGCTGCCGCCGCCGTGACTATTTTCATCACCGAGGCCGGAATGAGAGCCGAGTCAGCCTTCGACTCGAAAACGGGTTCGTCATTGACCATTACCGACACACAGGTCGTATCCGGGGTTTCTCGAAGAGACAAGATAGCCGAGAATTCGCGCTGCAGCCGGGCTAGCGCCTCATGCGGCGACGCTTCGGAGACAAGCTCTCCCACCTGCGCGGCGGCGGGGGCCGGAGCCGCAACCACGCCGGACAACACCAGTATCAGGACAAGCCCGAGAGAACCTGTCCTGCGCCAGGTGCGCGATCCGATGGTGCGGGCTCGGAGCAATGCGATGTTTATCCCAGCTTCAAACGCGCGAAGTACCAAACCAAGGAGTGCCCGTTCCATCCTGCTGCTTGCAAATCAGACAGTGTAACCCCTGTCAGGAAAGGCTCGGGAGTAAACCGATTCTTGTGACGACCGCGCGCGGAGCGGACCGGCATCCAGCTGTAGCCTTAAGCGCCTGCCCTTGGGGCGTCGGACGAACAGGACATCATGAGTCTTCCCATCAGCTTTCTCTCGGACTTCGGGACCGATGACGAGTTCGTAGGGGTGGTTCATGGGGTGATGGCCCGGATCGCACCGGAGTCACGGGTGATAGACATCAACCACGGGACTCCAGCCGGAAACGTAAGGGCCGGAGCGCTGTCGCTCTTGCGCGCTGTTCAATACCTACCTTCGGGAGTGGTTCTGGCGGTTGTGGACCCGGGAGTCGGCACCGACCGGAAAGCCCTGGCGGTCGAAACCTCGGAGATGATCTTCGTGGGACCCGACAACGGTCTCCTGTCGCCCGCCGTGGCGATGGTGGGCGGCGCCCGGCGGATGGTCTCCGTGGAGAACCCCGAATACCGCCTACCGGCCGCGGGAGAGACCTTCTGGGGACGGGACGTCTTCGCTCCGGCGGCGGCGGCCTTGGCGGCGGGGGAAGCGGTGCTGTCCGAGCTCGGTACCCCGATCGGCCCCGAGGAGGTGACTCCCCTGCTCCTGCCCCTGCCGGAGCCAAGTCCCGGCAGGGTGAGCGGCGAGGCTTGGTGGGTGGACACCTTCGGCAACGTCCAGACCAATATCGCTCCCCACGACTTGCAGGCCGCCGACCTGGATGACTGCTCGGAACTGTCGGTGCGGATCGGCGCATCCTCCTACCTGATCAGAATGGCGAGGGCTTACGCCGATGTGGAGAGGGGAGAACTCCTGGTCCATGTCGATTCGGCGGGGCTTGTGGCGCTGGCGATGCGGGAAGGGCGGGCCTGTGACCGGCTCTCTCTGGCCGAGCGGATGTCGGTGGTTATGGAGAGACCACCAGACCCAGGAGTTGCACAACCGCCGCCACCACGATGACCAGCGCCAGGGCGATTATGGCTATCGCGGTGCCGGGCCGCACTCAGTCACTCCCATGGGCCACCCAGGATATCGGACCCTAATGAAGGCCAAGGGGCGCTACCTGGTCTTCTATACCCGCCCCGAGTGCCACCTGTGTGCGGTGGCGGCGCCCCGGGTACGGCGGGTGGCGCTCTTCTGGGGCCTGGCCCTACAGGAAGTGAACATCGACCACCGGCCCGAGTCGGCGGTCGACTACGGTCTGCGCATCCCGGTGGTGGAGGACCCGGGAGGACGGGTGCTGGCAGAGGGAGAGATCGGGACCCTCGGACTGTGGAGAGCGGTGCTCCGGATGCGCCTCGGGCGGTCCGGCGGATAGCGGCTATCCGCCTCGGTGCTAGGTGTCCTTCCCAGGGACGTTGTTGACAGTTGGATGTTTGGTTGCTGAGGGCCTCCGTGGTTTGATTCGTGGGTGATGATATCCGCGAATCAGGAGGCCCTCATGGGAAACTCTAAAGCACGGTTGACACCGTTTGGTCGAAAGTTGCTGGTGGATCGGATTCTGGTGAACCGATGGCCGGTGGCCCACGCTGCCGAGGCGGCGGGGGTTTCCCGCCAGACCGCCTACCGGTGGCTGCGGCGGTGGCGAGAGGAAGGCGAACCAGGTCTCCAGGATCGTTCGTCGCGTCCCCACAGCAGTCCCAACCGGGTCCCTACCGAGACAGAGGAACGAATCGTTTCGGATCGGATCCGAGAGAAAGAAGGCCCTCATTTGATGGCCTGGCGGCTGGGGATACCCCCTTCCACTATCTATCAGGTGCTTTCCCGTCGGGGTCTGTCACGCCTGTCCGATTTGGATCGCACTAGCGGTGTCCCGATCCGTTATGTGCGGGACTGCCCAGGCGAGCTGGTGCATGTGGACATCAAGAAGTTGGGCAGAATACCTGATGGGGGTGGGTGGAGGGTGCGGGGACGACAAGGTGCGAGACCTCGGCAGAAGGTCGGATACGAGTATGTGCATTCGATGGTCGATGACCACACCCGGGTGGCCTACACAGAAGTCCTCGACGCCCAAGACGCCCAAGCCTGTGCCGGGTTCATGCTCCGCGCTGCCCACTGGTTCGCTACCTGGGGGTACCGCATCGACCGAGTGATGACCGACAACGCCTGGGCCTACCGACACAGCCAAGCCTTCGCCGACACCCTGTCAGAGATCGGCGCCGCTCACAAACTGATCCGCCCCTACCGTCCCCAAACCAACGGAAAAGTGGAACGCTTCCACCAGACCCTCCTACGCGGATGGGCCTACAAACGCCCCTATCAGACCAACCACCAACGACGCCGAGCCCTCACCACCTTCCTCCGCACCTACAATCACCACCGACCCCACAGATCACTCGGGGGCCAACCACCCATCACCAAACTTGTAACCCACCTCTGTGGGAAGGACACCTAG
>JAAXHN010000141.1 GCA_012270885.1 Acidimicrobiia bacterium
AGGTCTCCGGGACGGGCTCCGGCGTTGGTGGTGAGCCTCACCGCGGTCCCGGTCACCGAGAAGCCGTACTTGGGCTCGGGATCGTCCACGGTGTGGCCCCCCACCACCGTGCATCCCGCCCGGGCCATCACCTCAGACCCTCCCTGGACCACCGTGGTGAGGGTCTCGAGCGGCAGGGTCCCTGACGGCCAGCACACCAACTGGAGAGCGGTGAGCGGCTTACCGCCCATGGCGTAGACATCCGACAGGGCGTTTGCGGCGGCGACCCTCCCCCAGTCCGCCGGGTCGTCCACCACCGGCGTGAAGAAGTCAACCGTCTGGATGAGGACGCGCCCGTCCGGCAGGCGGTATGCGCCTGCGTCGTCACGGGTCTCCACCCCCACTAGGAGGTGGGGGGAGGAGAAGGCGGGATGGTCCCTGAGGGGGCGCAGGACCTGCGCCAACTCGGCTGAGCCGAGCTTGCACCCTCAGCCGGCGCCGTGACTGAAGCGGGTCAGCTTGGTGTCCATCTGCACAAAGCTACCAACTTGATATGCTCTCTTTGTTGCGATGGAAAACCCAGCCACCTTTCTCACCCCCGATGCGCACCGCCGGCTCATCTCGGAGCTGGAGGACTTGAAGGGTCCCAAGCGCATCGAGATCTCAGAGCGGATTGCCGAGGCACGCTCGCACGGTGACATCCGGGAGAACGCCGACTATCAGGCCGCCAAGGACCACCAGGGTTTGATGGAGGCCCGGATCGCCCATCTGGAGGCGGTGCTGCGGGACGCGCAGGTGACGGAGGTCGACGACACCGGCCGGGTGGAGATCGGATCGATGGTGACCGTCGTGGATGAAGGCGGAGACCGGATGGAGTTCCTCCTGGCGCCCGCCGAGAACCGGGGATCGGCTTCCCTGGTGGTCTCCCCCACCAGCCCCCTGGGGCAGGCGGTGCTGTCCAAGTCCCCCGGCGACCTGGTCTCCTATGAGGCGCCGGGCGGGATATTCGAGGTCAGGGTCACCGAGGTCCGTCCCTTTTCGGCCTGATCGGTTCTTCCCTTTGCTGCCCGGTCCAGTGGCTCCGGGTCCGCCGGCGCCGGACGGGGAGTCTGTAACCGGAGTTCTTGTCTCGGCAGGGAGCCGTAATCTGTGGGGCACATGAAGCCTCGCCTGCATCGTCCACGAGAGCTCGCCCAGCGTCTGCGCCGGGTGGCTCGTCGGCGGCCAGGCGAGGTCGAGGAGTACCTGGGCGCCAATCCGGAGGTGTGGACGGCCCTGGCGGAGGCCTCTCCTCACGATGCGGCGGACATTCTGGAGTCGGTCTCGCCCCTCACCGCCGGGGAACTCCTGAGCCCCCTAGACCGGCCCCAGAGCGCCGCCATCCTCGAAGAGTTGCGGGACGAACTCGCCGCCACGCTCCTGGAGGAGCTGCCCCTGGGAGAGGCGGCCTCGGTGCTGGAGGAGATGCCCGCCACCGAAGCGGTGGACATCCTGGAGAACATGGAGACCGAGGCGGTGGAAGCGGTGATCGACCTGATGGCGGAGCCGACCGGCAGCGAGGTGAGCCGGTTGTTCCACTACCCGTCCGACACGGCCGGGGGGCTGATGACCACCGATGTGGCGGTGCTTCCCATCGGCCTCACCGCCGGGGAGGCGATCGAGCGGATCCGCAATATCAGGGAGACGGTGGAAGACCTCACCTACGTGTACATCACCGACGACTTTGGCGTGCTGCGGGGGGTGCTCTCCTTCCGGGACCTGGTGTTCGTCAGGCCGTCGGTGGGCCTCGACGAAGCGATGGAGGCCAGCCCGGTCATGGTCCACACCCTGGCGGACCGGGAAGAAGTCTCCGAACTGATGCAGCGCTACCGCCTGTTGGGGCTCCCGGTGGTGGACGACCTGGGACATCTGCAGGGAATGGTGACATACGACGAGGTGATAGACGCGGTCCAGGCCGAGGCCTCCGAGGACTTTGCGGCCTCGGTGGGCGCCGGCGCGGAGGAGACCATCTACACCGCGGTGCTCTCGTCGGTGAGAATGCGGCTCCCCTGGCTCACTCTGAATCTGCTGCTGGCGCTGGTGGTGGCGTTCGTCATCGAGCGCCAGACCGGGATCATCTCCGCCGAGCCGGTGCTGGCCGCGCTCATGCCGGTGGTGGCGCTCCTGGGAGGGAACGGGGGCGTGCAAAGCCTGGCGGTGGTGATCCGCTCCATGGCCGCGGGTGACCTCCCGCGGGCGCGTATCTGGGAGGTGGTGAGGCGCCAGGTGAGCGTCGGGCTCCTGAACGGCGCCTTTCTGGCAGTGGCCGCCATGGGTCTCACCGTGGCGCTNNGGCATCCCCATGGCACTGCGCCGGCTGGGATTCGACCCGGCGCTGGCGTCGAGCATCTTCCTCACCCTGATCACCGATGTGGTGGGCTTCGGCGGGTTCCTGATGGTGGCCGCGGCGTTTCTCTGAACCAAACGGCACCGGTTCGTGTGGGAGGGGCCCTGGAACCAGCCAGACCCAAGCTGCTTTTTGCTCCAGCCGGCGTCTTTCACCCGGGTTGTGAAAAAACCAGGCATTGGACCATTGAAAGTGTCCCACCGAGTACGCATATTGAGAGGAACAAACATCCGACCACGGTCCGGACCGGGTGGATCATCACCAAGTCTCATCCACCGGCGGGGGGGCCTCCAGGCGACGCTCCAAGGTGACGAGCATCAGCCGACGACCAAGAATCCTCGAGTCGGACAGGCGCGCGCCTGTCCGAAAATTCGACCGGAACGGCGGAGGCGGGTCGGGAGGGGAAATCCCAAAAAATTAACGCAGCGGGTGGGGATCGGCGCCTTTGGCGGCTAGGAACCTACGATGTATCCCTCGAGGTTGGCGAAGGGGCCCTGGAATCGCAGGATCGATCCCTCGAGGAAGCTGACCAGATAGTGGCTCTTCAAGAGCGCCTTCTGTTCGGGGGTGCGCTCGGATTCGGGGGTGACGAGGGCCGAGATCGCCTCCCGGCTGTCGAGCACGTGTAGCTCGTAGAGGTCATCTCGCTCCTCGTATATCGACAGCACCAGGTTCTCGAGGTCCACATCGGTGTAGTCGCCCGGGGGGACCTCCAGGTGCAGCACGGTTCCATCCCGGGTCGATTCCTGCCGGGCCACCCGGAAAGTGATCTCGCCTCTCCCCTGGTCATCCGCGGCGGTGGTCGAAGGAGCCTCCGTGGCCGAGCCGGGCTCGTCCGCGGTGGTGGGCGCAGTAGTGGTCGTGGTCGTGGTGGTCGGAGGAGGCTCGGTGGTGGGCGCGGCGGTGGTCACAACGAGGGAGGTGGTGGTTACCAGAGCCGGGTCGGCTTCCCCGCCGCAGGCCGTCGCCGTGGACAGAACTGCCAGTGCCGCCAAGATGCCGACCAAGCGAACGCTCACCGACCGGGTCATCTCAAAAGCAGGGGGCTTCCGATCAGTTCCGTGGGGCTGTGGGAGACCCGCTCCCTCAGGCTTCATCGATGAACTGTCTGACGCGTCGCACGAAGGCCTCTCTGAGGCGCTTGGTGACCGGTCCCCACTGGTACTTCTGCTCCCCGACCGCGACCACCGGCGTGACTTCCCGGGTGGTTCCGATCACCATCACCTCCTCTGCTGCCAGAACCCGGTCGAGGCCGAAGCGTCCCTCCCGCATGGGCACGTCCGAGTCCGACACGAGTTCCAGCACCACCCGTCGGGTGATGGAGTCGAGGATCAGCAGATCCAGCGACGGGGTCTCCCACACCCCCTCATAGACCCAGGCCACCGAGAAGACCGGGCCCTCCAGCACCGTCTGGTCGTCAGAGACCAAGAGGGCCTCGTCGAACCCCTCCTTCACCGCGTGACGGGTGGCGGCCATGTTGGGCCCGTAGGAGAGGGTCTTGCCCCCGGCCAGATCCCAGGGTCGGCCGGCGGAATGCCAGGGAGCGGTGAGCGGAAAGAGGGTCATGGTGTCGGGTCGGGAGGGAACGGGATGCCAGGTCACCACACACTTCTCCTGGCCGGGCTCCGCACCCCGGCCCACGATCACTCTGATCAGCCCCTCCGGGCCATAGGCCGCCACCTGCTTCACCCAGGAGTCGAGATCGGCCCGTGGGGGAACCTCTAGGTCCATCATGGCAGCGGACCGGTCCATGCGGTCGAGGTGGGCGTCGCACTCGAAGGCAACACCCTCGTAGACACGCATCACCTCGAAGCATCCGTCGCCCCTGGTGATGGTGGGGCTGTCCATGTCGAAGACCAGCGGCCCCGAGGGCTTCCCGTCGACCAGGATGGAGTGCCCGCTCATCGGAGGTTCCAACCGCTGGTGATGGGACGGCGCCTTTCACGTCCCAGGGACTTGGTGGTGATCTTGGGGCCCGGCGCCGATTGGCGTCTCTTGTATTCGGACCGCTCCACCAGCCCCACCACCCGGCCCACCAGGCATGCGTCGAAGCCGGCAGCCGCTATCTCTTCCATAGAACGTTCCAAGTCGATGTACATGGCCAAAACGGAATCCAAAACATCATAGGGTGGAAGAGAGTCGGTATCCAACTGGTCGGGACGGAGTTCCGCGGAGGGAGGCTTGGTGAGGATCTCCGTGGGGATGACCGGTTCCCGGCGGTTTCTCCACTGCGCCAGGCGGTAAACGAGAGTCTTGTAGATATCCTTGAGCGGTGCGAAGCCTCCCACCATATCGCCGTAGAGAGTTGCGTAGCCGACTGACAGCTCCGACTTGTTGCCGGTGGCCAGCACCAACCCCCCGTGCCGGTTGGAGAGGGCCATGAGGACCGATCCCCGCGCCCGGGCCTGCAGGTTCTCCCCGGCCACGCCCCACCCGTCGGTCCCCATCACCGGGGACAGGGTGTCCACGAAGGCGGCGTGGGCCCGTTCTATGGGAACCATGTCGAAGCGGATGCCCAGGTTGGACGCAAGCCGCTTGGCGTCGGTCTTGGAATGCTCGGAACTGTAGACACTCGGCATGGAGACCCCCCAGACCCGGTCGGCGCCCAGTGCATCGGCGGCCACGCAGGCGGTGACCGCCGAGTCGATCCCCCCCGACAGGCCCACCACCGCCGCCTCGAAACGGTTCTTCCTCACATAGTCGCGGGTCGCCAACACCAGCGCCTCCCAGATCTCTTCCTCGGGCTCCATCCAGTCCCGCTCCGCTCCGCGCCCGGGAGCCTCCTTACCGGCCGGGGGGACATCTAAAAGGAAACGCTCCTCTTCGAACTGGGCGCCGCGATAGAGGATGGCGCCGTCGGAGCCAGCCACCAGCGAGGCGCCGTCGAACACCAACTCGTCCTGGCCTCCCACCAGATTGAGATAGACCACCGGCGCTCCGGCCTCCCGGGCGCGGCGGGAGACCAACGCTTCCCGCTCGGCGGCCTTACCCAGGTGGTAGGGGGATGCGTTGATATTGACGATCACCCCGGCGCTGGCCTCGGCCAGCAGCCGCCACGGACCTTCCTCCATCCACAGATCCTCGCACACCGAGACCCCCACCGTGGTGCCGGCCACCGGCCAGGTGTGGACGGTGTTGCGGCCCGGATAGAACCAGCGCCGCTCGTCGAAGACCCCATAGTTGGGCAGGTGCTCCTTGTGGTAGATCCCCAGGATGCGGCCCGATCCCAGGACTGCGGCGGCGTTGGCCACCCGGCCGCGACCAGTGTCGGCTCCCCGTGCGTCGGGGCGGGAGGAGTCCAGGAAACCGACCACGGTGACAGTCCGGGCCGACCGCTCAGCCAACCGCTCCAGCACAGCCCGGTTAGCCCCCAGGAAATCGTCCCGGAGGGCCAGATCCTCGGGCGGATACCCGCTGGTGGCCAACTCGGGAAGGACCAGGAGATCGGCTTTCTCCCCCTCGGCCCAATCCATGGCGTCGAGAATCCGTCGACCGTTTCCCTCCAAGTCCCCCACGTCCAAGTTCAGTTGGGCACCGGCGATTCGCATGCCCACCAAGGATACGGAACCGGGCGTAGGCGCAAACGCCGGTTAACGCCGTGATACGCTGAACTTCGATGACGCCGATCCCCGGCAGCCCCACGACGGCTATCGCGGTCTTCTGCGGAGGGTCGTTGGGAGCCCTGGCCCGCTACGGACTCGGCGAGTGGCTGGCGCCGGTGGGCCAGGTCCTCACGGCCACGGTGATCGCCAACCTCCTGGGATCGGCGATCCTCGGCTTCCTGGCCGGGGTCGCGGCGCGGCGGGGGGAACGAGGTGTGGCTTGGTCGCTCCTGGGCGTCGGGTTCTCCGGCGCCCTCACCACCTTCTCCACCTTTGCGATGGAGGCCATAACCATCTTCGACGAAGGAGGCCCGGCCGCCGCGGCGGTGTACGTGGGAGGTAGCGTGCTCGCCGGCCTGTGGGTGGCCTCGGCGGCCAGGAGGAGGAGTCTGGCATGGTGATCCTGGCCATCGCCCTGGCGGGCGGCGCCGGAGCGTACCTCCGGTGGCTACTCACCGCCTGGCTGGACGACCGGAGCAGACGGGGAACCGGCACCGGGGTGGTGAATCTGGTGGGCGCCTTCGCCCTGGGTCTGGTGGTGGCCCTCACCGACGCCGGGCGGATCGACTCGTCCTGGGGAGTGGCGCTGGGGACCGGTCTCCTGGGATCTCTCACCACCTTTTCGACCTGGATGGTCGAGACCCTCGAAGAGTCGGAGCGCACAGCGGGAAGCGTCTGGTTGCGGATCGCGCCCCTAACCGTGGCGGGAGTCGCACTGGCGTGGATCGGGATGTTGGCCGCGGGCGGCGTCTAGGAATCAGTCCCCCAGGAGCCTGAAACCCTCTGCTCTCAGGGAGCGGCGCAGGCTGTCGGACTCCTCCGGCCGGACCGAGAGGGTGAGCACGCCTCCCCCGCCGTGGGTGGCGTGGCGGAGTTGGAGGTCCCGCAGGTCCACTCCGCTCTCGGACAGTGCATGACCTACCCGGGCGATCTCCCCCGGACGGTCCTCCAGCAACACTCCCAGCCCCTCTCCGGGCGTGCCGAAGGCCGCGCGGGCCCGCCTTGCCGAACCCAGAAGCTCGCCAACCCATTGCTCCTCCACCTCGTCCAGATGCCTCGCCCAGTCCTCCAATCCCGCTGACATCTCCCGAAGCACCGAGGAGAGGGACACCCGGTTGGAGACCAACAGGTCTGCCCACCAGTCCGAATTCGACAGAGCGATCCTGGTGAGATCCCGGAAGCCCCCCGCCACCAGCGCATCGGCGGCGGCGCCTTCCCGCGACAGCCGGTCGACCAGGGAAGCGGCGAGAACCATGGGAAGGTGGCTGACCAGGGCCACTATACGATCGTGACGCTCGGCGGTCATCTCCACCGGCAGCGCCTCCAGTGTCCGGACAACCTCGGAGACAGAGAGGATGTCCCGGGGACCCGCATGATCGGTGGTGATCACCCAGGTTGCGCCACGGAACAGCCCCCCGCTTGCTCCCAGCGGACCCGAGACTTCCCGGCCCGCCATGGGATGGCCTCCCACGAAGCGGGAAAGACCCGAAGCGGCTTCCACCACCGGCTGTTTGATGCCTGCTACGTCGGTCACCAGCGCGTCGGTTCGAAGGTCCGAGAGCATGGAGATCGTGGCCCTGGGAGGCGACGCCAGGATCACCAGTTCGGCATCCTTCACCGCCGCATCCAAGCTTTCGGCCTGCTTGGAGACCGCGCCAACGGAAGCCGCCTGAGCCAGGTGCTCGGGGTCGGTGTCCCATCCGCACACTTCCCATCCGGCCACCGAGAGTCCGATCCCGATCGACGCTCCGATCAGCCCGGTGCCGACAACCGAGACCGATCGCATCTAGAGCGGGACGCCCATCGCTCGGGCCATCACCTCGATGCTCCTCATCAACTCGGCGAACTCTTCGGGTAGAATGGCCTGGGCGCCGTCAACCAGGGCCGTGTCCGGAGCGGGATGGACATCGACCATCAGTCCATCCGCCCCCACTGCCAGACCCGCCCGGGCGAGGGGCGGTACCAGGTGTCTCTTGCCGGAAGCGTGGGAGGGGTCCACCAGCACGGGGAGGTGGGACATTTCCTTGAGCAGGGGGACGGCGGTTATGTCCAGGGTGTTGCGAGAGGCGGTCTCGAAGGTGCGGATGCCCCGCTCCACCAGGATGATCTCCTGGTTCCCCTCCTTGTAGATGTATTCGGCGGCGTTCAACCACTCCTCCAGGGTGGCGGTGAATCCCCGCTTGAGCATCACCGGGGTCTTGGTCCGGCCCACCTCAGTCAGCAGGGCGAAATTGGACATGTTGCGGGTACCGATGCGAAGGATGTCGGCGTAGCTGGCGACCAGGTCCACATCCCGGGGGTCCAGCACCTCGGCCACAAAGGGCATTTCGAACTCCTCGCGGGCCTCGGCCAGGAGAATCAGCGCCTTCTCCTTCAGGCCCTGGAAGGAGAATGGGGAGGTGCGGGGCTTGAAGGCGTCACCTCGCAGCACGGTGGCCCCCGCCGCCCTGACGGCCTCGGCGGTCTCGAACAATATGTCACGGGACTCCACCGCGCACGGTCCGGCAACCGACGTGAACGAGCCGTCGCCGATGAGCACCCCCCGTACGTCGATCACCGTCTCGGACTCCTGAAACTCGCGACTGACCAGCTTGTAGGGTCTCATCACCGGCACCGCCCGCTCCACGCCGGCCAGCGCCTCCAGGGGCAACTGCAGGATCTGGTTCCGGTCGCCCACCGCTCCGATGACGGTACGGAAACGTCCCACCGAGACATGGGCTTCACAATCTATCGACTCGAGGCGGTTTTTCACCGTCTCTATCTGGTTCCGGGTGGCGTCCTTCTTCATTACGATGATCATCGCGATCCTCTGGGGTCGGCCTATTAGATGTTACGGCTTCCCGATCTGCCGATGTTCGCCGTTTCTCCCATGGCCCTCCCGTCCCGCGAATAATCCGGCTGGGCCGGCGGTCTCTGGTAGGTCCGGAGGGCCGGTAGTCTCTTGCCGGTATGCCGATCGACATCGCCGGATTCATCCACAACGTCAAAGAGCACGCCATTAAACACGGCTTTCACATCCACGACGAGCGCCATTTCGTGGAGACCTACTCTCTGCGCCAGTCCTGGGAGGTGGATCTCCATCCTGCCGAGTCCTGCAGCCAACCGATCGATCTCCACCTGTCCCTGGACGTGGAACCCCGGGCGCTCCTGGCGCTGATCGACCGCTTGGACGAGATGGAAGACGACTTCGAGGAACCCGAGGACATCTATCAGATGCACATGTACTTCAACTGGTCGGTCCCTCCTCTGACCAACCCGCCCGACCTGTTGGTGCTGGCCACCGACCTGGCGGGAGTGGGAGAGATCTCCCTCCCCATCGAGGTGCAGGCCATCGACTCCTACGCTCCACTGGGCGAATCCACACAGCGCCGCCTGATGATCACCGGCACCGTGCACATCTCCCTGGTCGATATGGTCATGGGCCGCGAGCAGTTGTGCGAGACCCTGGAACTGGCCAAGGAGGTCAGCCTCTACCTGGCCGACCGTATAGAAGCCTGGGTGTAACTCCCCGATCACTCCGGGTCGGGCGCTTCATCGATACCTGCTCTTGAACGAGGAGATCTGTCCGATATGCTGGATGTCTACCAACCGTCTCCCACCAGGAGGGCTTGATGGCGCTAAACGTATACCTGCATTTCAACGGCAACTGCCGGGAGGCCTTCGAGTTCTACCGTTCGGCGTTCGGAGGCGACTTTGACTCGTTCTCAACCTTCGGCGACATGCCGGACGAGGTGGGCATGGCGGAGGAGGAGAAGGACGGCGTCCTGCATGTCTCCTATGACATCGGCGGCACCGCCCTGATGGGCAGCGACGTTCCAAGCGCATTCGGCCCGCCTGTCGAGCCTGGCAACAACTTCTCCATCTCCTACCAAGCCGGGAGCCGCGAACAAACGGAGAGTCTGTTCCGAAGGATCTCGGAAGGCGGAAGAGTCACTATGCCGCTGGGCGACACCTTCTGGGGGGCCTATTTCGGCGCTTGCACTGACAAGTACGGCATCAACTGGATGTTCAACTACCAATAGCCGACCCTTACCCGGTCACAGGGCGCTGTGTTATTCGCCCGGGTCAGGTCCCGAGCGACAGTCCGCTCACCGGCTCAGGGGTATCCGACCTGGGGTTGGAGACCCACCACCCGGGGCTGGCCCTGCTCCATCTCCAGGAATACCAGCCAGGTGGACCAGTCGAGCCCCTCGAACTCCTCGTTGTCACCGGGATCGTGGATCGCGACCCACGGGAAGTTGGCGAACGCCGAGGAGATGGCCGATCCCGGCAGGACCGCGTTGGCTCCCAGGGTGAGACCTCCCACCTCGATCTCCACGTCCTCATCGAGGTAATCGGCCAGGAAGGGATCGGCGATCACCTGCTTCCAGGTGCCTACGGTCGCGCTTGCCTCGTCGGCGGCCGCCCCGGTGTTGGACCACCGCAGTTCGGAGTCGTCGTCCCCGAGGCCGGAGAGTTCGTCGGGCGCCCAGCGGCGCAGGTTCTGGTCGTAGTAGATGACGAAGAGTCCTCTCCAGGACACCGTGTCCGCCAAGCCGTTGCCCAGCACCAGCGCGTTGGCGAAGTTGTCCAGAGCCGCCTTCCACTCCCACTCGCCCTCGACATCCCCGGGCGACCAAATCTCGGTGAGGTAGTAGCCGTAGGCCCATCCCCAAGTGTCCTCGGTGATGATTTCGTGCCACACCCGGCCATCCACCACTTCCAGGGCGCCGGTGGGGGCCAGCCCCGCCTGGGCGGGGAGGAGTTCACCCACGATCGGGGTGTCGGTGCCGGGTCCCTCCCTGAAGTTCAGGCTGTTGTTCGCCTCGTCGGGGGCCAGCAACACCACCCCCATGCGGCGTCCGGGCGGGAGGGTCGTGGTCGTGGTGGTCGGCGGCGGAAGGGTGGAGGTGGTCACCGCATCGGTCTGTGCCCCGTCGCCGGTGGCCGCGGTCTCCTGGGTGCCCGGCTCCGCGACGGCAGCGGTGGTCTCTCCCTCCGCCACGGTCTCTCCGATATCGGGTTCCGCTTCATCGTCCCCCCCGCAGGCGGCTCCCAACAGAGCGAGCACCAGAACCGTCCAGAGCAACAGTCGAAAGGGAGTCCGGGGCTTGGCGCCAAACATATCTGCCGAGGATAATAACAACCCCCGACAGACAACGCCACCCAACCCCCGAGAGACGATCCCACCCCAGCTAGGGCCGCTCGCCCCTTCCCAGCCGTAGGTTTACGTCATCCACAACCCCCAACAGCTCCATCGGCTCGTCGATCACATAATGGGCCCCCGCGTCCCACAGGATCCGGCGGGCGGCAGCCAGCCGTTCGGACACCTCCCCGGGTGGCCAGGACCGGGCCTCGGACAGGCTGTGGGCATTCATGTAGTTGCCGTACCGGGCGATCCCGACCGACCAGCACCCTGCCTCCAGTCCCTCCTCGACTCCCGAGGTGGTGTCATCCACCTTCACCACCGCCTGAACGGGATGGACGTCCAGGAGATCGAGGTTGCGGTAAAGCATGAAGGGCCGGGGCCGCGCCCCGTGGGTCACCTCGTCCCCGGCCACCGTGCAGTCGGGGTGAAACCCCTGGCTGCGGGCCCGCACCAATAAGACATCCACCATCGAACGGACGAACCCGGTGGTCATGCCGATCTTGACGCGGTAGTCGGTCTGCAGCCTTCCGGCCATCTCCACCACCCCCGGCAACAACTCCGCGTACTCGGGAAGACACTCGATCGTGAGGGGGACGAAATCCTCGAACATTCCCCGGGCGTCGGTTTGGTCGGGGGCCCGCCCATGGACGGCCCGCCAGCGTTCGCGGATGGCGGGAACCTCGAGCAGGCGCCGGATGTGAAGATCCTTGGTCACCCCCATCGGACCCCGGGCCTCCGACATGGTGATCTCCACACCCCTCCTCCTGAACACCTCGACGAACACCCGGGCCGGGGCCAGCACATAGGCGTCCACCACGGTCCCGCTCCAGTCGAGAATCACCCCTCGAACCGGACCTCGGTAGGACCGGTCGACACGCAGGCTTTCATCGGACATACTGCCCTACAGTCTGGCAGGCCACCCCGCCGAGCCGTAGTAATGTCTCAATCCATGTCCGAGACCGTGCAGTTGTTCGTGACCTGCATCATCGACGCGGTCTTTCCCCAGGTGGGGCGGGATGTGGTGGAGGAACTGGAGCGGAACGGGGCGGAGGTGGAGTTCCCCGCCGACCAGACATGCTGCGGACAGCCCGCCTACAACGCAGGCCACCACACCGAGTCCACAGAGGTGCTGCTGCACAACCTGGAGGTGCTGGACCGTACCAGCGGGACGATAGTGATCCCCTCCGGATCCTGCGCCGACTTCCTCATCCATCACGGGCCGCGGCTAGCGTCCGGCGACCCGGAGACCGCCGTTATGGCCGAACGGGTGGCGGCGCGGATCCGGGAGTTCACCTCCTATGTCACCGAACAGCGGGAACGGGCTTCGGTGGAGGGGACGGAGGCCCATGACCAGCCTCCCACCCGCCGGGCTTTCTATCACCCCTCGTGCCACGCCCTCCGCGGCCTGGGCCTGCGGCGGGAGGGAGAGTCGCTCCTGGACTCGGTGACGGGGGTGGAACGGGTCGAGATAGAGGGCGCCGAGGAGTGCTGTGGATTCGGCGGCCTGTTCGCTGTGGAGATGCCCGAGGTCTCCACCGGGATTATGAACACCAAGCTGGACCGGCTGGAAGAAGCCGGTGTGGAGATGCTGGTGGGCGCCGACGCGGCTTGTCTGATCCACCTGGAGGGAGGGCTCCGGCGGCGTGAGAACCCCATGCAGGTGGTGCACATCGCCTCGGCGATCACCGCCGGCCGCGAAGACCGCCGATGAGCCAGCCGGTCACCTTCCGCCGCCGGGCCGTCTCCGAGATGGGCACGCCCAAACCGGCAGCTGTGGGGCGGGCGGCCCGGAGATTCATGGGGAAGCGCCAGTGGGCGGTCGACGACTTCACACCCATGGAGGAGACCCGCGATCGGGCGCGCATGATCCGCCTCCACACCCTGGCCAACCTCCACCGCTATCTCGACCAGTTCGCCGATTCGGTGGAACGCAACGGCGGCCAGGTGCTCTGGGCGGCCGACGCGGCGGAGGCCAACCTGCTCATCGCCGAGGTGGTGGGGAGGAAGGAGGGCTCACTGGTGATCAAGTCCAAGTCGATGGTCACCGAGGAACTCGACCTCAACGCCCACCTGCAGGGCGAGGGGCACACGGTGGTGGAGACCGACCTGGGAGAGTTCATCGTCCAACTTGCGGAGGACCACCCCTCCCACATCATCGCCCCGGTGATGCACCTCACCCGCCAGGACATCGGAGAGCTGTTCCACAAACGCCTCGGAATCCCCTACACCGACGACCCCGAACAGCTCAACGCCGTGGCCCGCCGCCACCTGCGCCGTTTCTTTCTCTCTGCGGATGTGGGCATCTCGGGAGTGAACACCGGGATAGCCGAGACCGGGTCGATCGTCACCGTCACCAACGAGGGCAACGGGTGGCTGACCACCGCCGCTCCCCGCACCCACATCGCGGTCATGGGCATGGAAAGGCTGGTCCCCACCTTCGAGGACGCCGCCACCATCGTGGAGGTGCTGGCCCGTTCGGCCACCGGCCAGCGGCTCAGCGTGTACACGAATGTGGTGTCCGGACCGAGAAGACCAGGTGATCCGGACGGCCCCGACGAGTTCCTGGTGGTGATCGTGGACAACGGACGCAGCCGGGTGCTGTCCACCGACGCCTCCGAGATACTGGCCTGCATACGCTGCGGCGCCTGCCTGAATGTCTGTCCGGTCTTCCGGGAGGTAGGCGGCCATGCCTACGGCCAGGTCTATTCGGGTCCGGTGGGGTCGGTGCTGGCCCCCGGGCTGGCGGAGTTCACCGAGGCGGCGGACCTGCCCTTCGCCTCCAGCCTGTGCGGAGCGTGCCGCGAGGTGTGCCCGGTGCGGATCGACATCCCCAAGCTGCTGGTGCACCAGCGGGTGCGGGCAACCAGGGAGAACGACCCCTTCCGGTGGTTGGGGCCCGGGCTGGCGCTCTACGGACAGGCAGCCAAGCGCCCCAGGGTGTGGAAGAGCCTCCTTGCCGCAGGGCGGATGGTCGGCCGGCTGAAGGGTAGGGACGAATGGTTCCACCGCCTGCCATTTCACGCCAAGGGATGGACGCAGAGCCGTGACTTCCCCGCGCCGGCCCGAGAGTCTTTCCGGCAGTGGTGGAAGGAGAACCGCAGTGGAACGTAGCCGGTTTCTGAGGACGGTCGAGGAGGCGGTAGGCGCAGCCACCCTTCCCGGATTTCCCGCGTTACATCCCGGCCCAGCCCTTCCCGAGCTGGCCGAGGTGGATCTGACCCCACATTTCATCGAGGCATTCGAGTTGCTGGACGGAATAGTGCACCACCAGTCGCCCTTTGAGGTGATCTCGAAGGTCATGGCGGAGCGAGGAGCCGAGGAATTCCTGGCCTGGGACCAGGAGCACCTTCCCTCCGACGGATTGCTGGCCGACCTGGCCGATGTGGGATACCGCCGCTTCTCCACTTCCCTGCCGGCCGATCCCGAGGGCCGAGTCCCACACCAGATGGGCTACATGGACGCGGCGGTGGGGGTCTCGGCGGCGGTTGCGGCCTTCGCGGAGTCCGGCTCGGTGGTGGTGACCTCCGGGCGGGGACGCTCCCGCCTGGCCTCGGTGATCCCGGCGGTGCACGTGGTACTGGTGCCCACCGACCTGATATTTCGCTCCCTCTCCCACTGGGCGGCCCAGGCCGAGTCTCCCGGCCGGCTGGCCAACCTGATGGTCATAACCGGCCCGAGCCGCACCGGCGACATCGAGTTGGCCCTCACCAAGGGCGTGCACGGGCCCGGCGAGATCCACGCGGTGCTGCTGTGACTGTCGCCAGCCGCCTGCGTCCGTTCGGGAACACCATCTTCACCGAGATATCCCATCGAGCCCGCCAGCGGGGGGCGGTCGATCTCGGGCAGGGCTTCCCCGACTTCGAGGGCCCGGACTTCGTGAAACAGGCCGCCAAGTCGGGGATCGACGTCGAGTCCAACCAGTACCCGCCCTCGATGGGCCTCCCCATCCTGCGGGAGAGGATCGCCGCCGGCTTCCATGCCCAAACCGGGATCGGAGTCGACCCGGATAGCAACGTGACCGTCACATCGGGGTGCACAGAGGCACTTGCGGCCTCCTTCCTGGGCCTGGTGGAACCGGGTGAGCGCGTGATCCTCCTCGAACCGTGGTACGACGCCTATCCGGTGGGATGCGCCCTGGCCGGGGCCCTCCCCCGGTTCGTGACACTGCGACCTCCCGACTTCCGGCTGCCCGAGGCCGAGTTGCGGGCGGCCTTCGCGGAGGGCGCCCGGGCGATAGTCTTCAACACACCCCACAACCCGACCGGTCGCGTCTTCGATCACGATGAACTGTCCCTGGTGGCCGAACTGTGCGTCTCCCACGACGTCATCGCCTTCACCGACGAGGTCTACGAGCACATCCGATTCGACGGAAAGCACCATCTGTCCCTGGCCTCCTACCCGGGGATGTGGGAGAGAACCGTGACCATGTCGTCGGTGGGAAAGAGCTTCTCGCTGACCGGTTGGAAGACCGGATGGGCAGTGGCGCCCGAGGGCCTCACCGCCGGGGTGAGAGCCGCCCACCAGTTCCTCACCTTCACCACCCCCAACCCCATGCAACACGGGACGGCCGTCGCCCTGGCGGCCCCCGCGGAGTACTTCGAGGAGTTGCGCGCCCTGTACACCTCCCGGAGAGACCTTCTGGCCGAGGGCCTGGACCGGCTGGGCTTCGGTGTCTACACCCCGGAGGGGACCTACTTCCTGCTGGCCGATCACCGCCCCTTCGGCTTTTCCGACGATGTCGCCTTCGTCAACCATCTCATTGAACGTAGGGGAGTGGCGGCCATCCCGCCGTCGGTGTTCTACAACGATCCGGCGGACGGCGCCGAACTGGTGCGTTTCGCATTCTGCAAGAGCGAGGACACCCTCCGCTCGGCCCTGGGGCGGTTGGAGGGAATCAGGGGGTGAGGATCACCTTTCCGGTGGTCTCCCTGCCCTCCAGCATCCGGTGCGCCCGGGCGGCTTCCCGCATGGGGAGGCTGTGGCCGATCCGCAGGCCCAACTCGCCGCTGATCAACATCTCGAACAGGGATGAGGCTCTCTCCAACAACTCGGCGCGGGTGGACACGTAGTCCGCCCCCGTGGGGCGGGTCAGGAACAGCGACCCCTCCTGGGTGAGGCGCAGCGGCGCCACCGGAGGGACCGGCCCGCTGGCGTTCCCGAAGGTAATCATCATCCCCCGGGGACGCAACACCGAGAGTCCGCGGTCGAAGGTGGCCGCACCCACCCCGTCATAGACGACGTCGATCGGGCGGGGACCGGCTATCTCCTCCACCGCGTCCCCGAAGTCGGTCTCCCGGTAACAGATGACATGGTCGGCCCCGGCGCTCTCGGCCAGCCGGGCCTTCTCAGCATCCCCCACCGTGGCGAACACCTCCGCACCGCGCCGTTTGGCAAGTTGGATGAGGAGAAGTCCTACTCCTCCCGCCCCGGCGTGCACCAGCGCCCGGTCGCCCTCTCCGAGGGGGAAGGTGTCGTTGGCCAGGAAGTGGGCAGTTATCCCCTGCAGCAACAAACCGGCTGCCGATTCGATCTCCACACCCGGAGGCACGGTGACCATCCTGTCGGCCGGTCCCGCCACCTGCTCTGAGTAGGAGCCCAGACACGTGCTCCATGCCACCCGATCACCCACTTCAATCCCGTCGACCCCCTCACCCAGTTCCCGGACCACCCCCGCCCCCTCCAACCCGGGAGTGAAGGGAAGTTCCACCGGATAGAGGCCGGTGCGGTGATAGGTGTCGATGTAGTTCACTCCCGCGGCCAGCACGGTGACCAGCGCCTCTCCGGGACCGGGGCGAGGATCGGGGACTTCCCTCCATTCCATCTGCTCGGGGCCGCCGCAGTTCTCCACCCTTATTGCGCGCATCCAACCTCCATTTCCGATCTGTTGGAGTGTATCCCGCGGCGTCCCGACGAGAAGCGTTCGAAAGGGGGGTTACCCCGTCTAAGCTGGTGAACATGCCGAGAGTACGTCTTTTCGCGGGCCTGCGGGAGGCGGCGCGCACCTCGGAGTTGGAGATCGAGGGCGCCACGGTGGGCGAGGTGCTGGAAGCCGCTTCATCCCGCTTCGGAACGCAGTTCGCCGAGGGGCTGGCCACCGCCAAGATATGGCGCAACGGAGAAGAAGTGGACACCGTCGCGCCGGTGGGCCCCGAAGACGAGATCGCTCTCCTGCCTCCCGTCTCCGGAGGTTCCATGGCCCTGGGACGGGACCTGGGCTCGGGGGGCGTCGCCACCCTGGTGGTGGTGGCCGCGTTGGTGCTGGGCAACATGGTGGGAGACCAGGACCTGTGGACGCCGATCCTGGCGGCGATGGTGGGACTGTGGACCTTCGACGTGGTCGGCGCCGCATCGGAACGGGGACACGACCTGGCGATCGGGTCCCTTCTGGGAGGCCAGTTGGCGGCCATGGCCCTCATCCACCTGCTGGGCCCCTCCGCCCTGCTGCCCGCCCTGGCCATGGGAGTGATCTTCCCCCTGGGCGCCGCGACGTTCGTGCCCCGGCGCCGCCAACTCCCCGCCGTCGGTATAGCAGCCGGCGTGGGGGTGCTGAGTTGCGGAGCGCTGGCGTCTTTGATGCTGGCCAGAGCGGTGTTCGAGCCGGGTGGTCGTACGGTCGGATTCTTCCTGCTGGTGATGGTCGGCACCATCGTCCTGGCGGAGGTCGCTCGCCGAATGCGTTCCAACCGGCTGCTGAACCGCCAGAACACGGTGGTGATCGGGATCGTAGCCCTATCGATCATCGGCGCGGTGCTATGGGGGTTCTCCCTCACGGACTTTCTCCTGATCGGCTTCGGACTCTCCGCCGCCTATCTGGCCGGGGAGGGCTTTGGCACCGTGCTCCGCTCCGGGCGGCTCTGGTCCAGTCCCCTGCCTGGCATCCTGTCGAGCCTGGACGGACCTCTCTGCGCCGGATTGGTCTTCTTCGCCTTGCTCACACTGATCCTCTAAGGGCACCCCACCATTAGCGGGGCGAAGCCTTTAACCTATCCGGCATGGGAAAATCGGAGCGCATTCGGGCCGTTCTGGTCCTAGCGGTGATACTCATGGGTACCGGCGGAACGCTGTTCTCTGTGGCACAGGAGGAGGAGGAGCAGGAACAAGCGCCAGCTGAAATAGCCAAGAGCGAGGTGGATGAGGCGTGCGCGGCTTCCCGCGGACAGTTGGCCGTATACGAGGGCGCCTTGGATCTCTTCCATGAGGCAACCGCCGAATGGGACATCGTCCTGGAGGACATCGAGATCGCCCGGGGGCGCGCCGACGTGGCCCAGTCCCTGGCAGCCCGCAAAGCAGAAGAGGTTGAGGTCCTCCGGGCGGACCTGGAGGAGGCCGCCATCCAGATCTACATGCAACAGGGTGTGCTGGCCCTGACGCCCTTTTTGGGGGAGACCCCCGGTGACCTGATAGTCGGCCGGCACTACCTGGAGAGCGGCGCCGACACGAAGGTGGCCGACATCAACAACTACCTCAGTTCCCAGAGAGACCTCAACCTCCACCGCGAGGAAATAGCCGCCCTAGAGGCCGAACTGTTGGAGTTGGAAGCCCGAAGGGAAAGCTGGACAAGACAGTTGGCGCTGGCGACGCGAGACCAGCACGCCGCCTGGGAGGAACTCGACGACGAATGCCAGGAACTGGTCAGACAGTGGGAGGCGCAGGAGGCGCGCAAGAGAGCCGAAGAAGCCCGCCGAAGAGCCGAGGAGGCGCGGCGGAGAGCAGCGGAGAGAGCAGCCGAGGCGCGGCGCCGCGAACAGGCCCGTATCCAGGCTGCGGCTCAGGCATCCCGCCAGGGTCAGGGGATCGGCCCGATACCCGGGCTGGTGTGCCCCTTCCCGGGATCGGCGTTCGTGGACTCCTGGGGGGCGCCCCGCTCGGGAGGAAGGAGCCACAAAGGTGTTGACATGTTCGGCCCCAGGGACGCTCCCCTCTACGCAACGGCAGGCGGGGAAATCACCATAACCAACGGCGGCCTGGGAGGAAGGGGCCTGTGGATTCACTCGGACACCGGGGTTGCCTACTACTACGCTCATCTGAGCGGATGGGCGGTTAGTGAAGGAGACCGGGTGGCTGCCGGCCAGGTGGTCGGGTACAACGGCTCCAGCGGCAACGCCTGGGGTGGACTCCCCCACCTCCACCTCCAACTCCATCCCAGCGGGAGAGAGAGTCCCGCCTACAACCCCTATCCGACCATCCGAGCAGCCTGTTGAGAGATGCGCATACATCAAGACTGGGATACCGCCGCCTTCGACCTCCCTGCTGTTGAGGATCATCTGGGTCCCTTTCCGGGCAAGGGCTTTTTGCGGACCGTGACCCCGAGAGTGGAGTTGGTGGATGGAGATGGCGCCCTGCTGGCGCTGGATCGGGAGGACGATGGCACCGTCCGGATGGCCGGTCCCTCCTCCTTGACCGATTACCACAGCCCCCGGGGTTCCCGGGTCCCGGGCCTGGTGGCCGAGTGGTGGCGACACCAGGAGCCAGGAACCAGGCTCGACTGGGACTCCCTTCCCCGGGGGGCCGCGGGGGTGGTGGAAGAGGGATTGGCCTTGGCCGGCGCCCAGCCGGTGACCCGCCAGACCGCGGTGACGGCCGTGCTCCACCTGCCCACGACCTACACCGAGTACCTCCAGATGGTGGGAAAGAAGGAGCGCCACGAGATAAGGCGCAAGGCCAGACGCTACCAACGAGAGCTTGGTGAGGCGATCATCCGCACCGAGCACCAACCGGGGTGGGGATTCGAGGAGTTCGTGAGGCTTCACAGGCTGGCCGCCGGGGCCAAGGGCCAGTTCATGGATGATCAAACCGAGGCCGTGTTCCGTGGCCTGGCCGATCTTCCCGGATGGAGGGTCGACCTGTTGGCCGACCCGGGAGGAAGGGCCGCCGCCTGCGTGTTCGGCTATTCGGACGCGGACGGGTACTACTTGTACAACTCTTCTTTCGACCCGGCGTATTCGGCATCCTCTCCCGGGGTGGTCCTGCTGTCCTCGATGATCGAGATAGCGGTGGGCGAGGGGCTTTCCCGCTTCGACTTCCTCAAGGGCGACGAGACCTATAAGCGCCGGCTGGGCGCCGTCCACCGCCCCCTCTACACGGTGAGCTGTCGGAAATGATCGCCCGGGTCGCTTTCATCTCCATGCACACATCGCCGCTCCGGAACCCCGGAGAGGGGGATGCGGGAGGCATGAACGTCTACCTCCATGAGCTCTCCACAACGATGGCGTCGCAGAACGTGGCGGTGGACGTGTTCACCCGACGGGACCATCTCAGGCTCCCGGAGACGGTGACGGTGGCGCCGGGCTACCGGGTGCATCACCTGCCCGCGGGACCTCCCTGCTCTCTCCCCATCGAATCGCAGGCGCCGTACCTGGAAGAGTTCAGCCAGGCTCTCCTCGATAGTCTTAAAGCCGGGCCGGTCCTGCCCGACCTGGTGCACAGCCATTACTGGCTCTCGGGCTGGGCGGCGCTGGGAGTCAAGGAGAGACTGGGCATTCCCATGGCGAACTCCTTTCACACCCTGGGCAGGGTGAAGGACGCCACCCGGCGGGCGGATCAATCCCCCACCCACCCGATGCGGATCGCCACCGAGGAGACGCTGATCGCCAGCGCGGACTGCGTGGTGGCCTCCACTCCATTCGAGGCGGACGACCTGATGGATCACTACGGAGCTGATCCCACCAAGCTGTGCATCTCCCCTCCGGGAGTGAACCGGACCCATTTCAAACCGGGAGACCAAGCCGAGGCCCGACAAAATCTGGGGCTGGGAACAGGGCCTCTGGCGTTGTTCGTGGGAAGGATCCAGGCCCTAAAGGGGCCGGACGTGGCCCTGGCGGCGGTGAAGATGGCCCGCGAGCGCATTCCGGATCTCCGGCTGCTGGTGGTGGGGGGGCCGAGCGGTCCCGAGGGAAAGCGGGAGATGGAAACCCTGCGCTCAGCGGCAGCGGGGCTCGGGGAGGGAGCGGTCCGCTTCTATACCCCGGTCCCCCATGACCGGCTCGGCGACTTCTACCGGGCGGCCGATGTGCTGGTGGCGCCCTCTCGCAGCGAGTCCTTTGGTTTGGCGGTGGCCGAAGCCCAGGCCTCCGGGCTGCCGGTGGTGGCCGCACGGCGAGGCGGGCTGATGTATGTGGTGGAAGACGGAGGTTCCGGCTGGCTGGTGGACGGATGGGAACCGGAGGGATACGCGCTTGCCATAGCGAAGGTGCTGGAGGACGACGATTTACGGGCCGGCATGTCTGCCCGAGGGGTGGAATGGGCCCGCCAATACTCCTGGCAGGCGACGTCCGAGCGCCTGCTGGAACTCTACCGAAGCGTGCTCTTCCACCGATGAGCGATCTCTCGGATACCCTTTCGCAGGCGATCGCCTCCTGGGTGGCGGACCCCCAGAGCGACGTGGAGTACTCCGAGGAGGTGGAGGGCCGCTGGGCGGTGCGGATGCGCCAGAGCGTTCGCTCGGCCACCACCGTGTGGTGGACGGTGGGCGACCGGAGCATTATCGCCGAGGCCTACGTGCTGCCTGCCCCTCCCGCCAACCGGGCCGAGGTGTACCGGCTCTGTCTTCTACGCAACCATCGTCTGTGGCGATGCCACTTCGCCCTGGACCGGGAAGGAGCGGTGGTGCTGACCGGGCGGCTGGCCGCCTCGGAGGTGAGCCCGGAGTCACTGGACCTGCTGCTGGGGGAGGTCTACGAAGCAGTGGAACTCAGCTTCCGGCCTCTGGCGATGATGGCATTCTCCGACCCGCGAAAAGAGCGGCCCCGGAAAGGTTGACATGACTCCCCTGATTCTCTCACTCTGTCAGTGGCCGGGCGGGAGACCGAGCGTCACCTAAGGGGAAGGCGGGATGGCGCCGGAGACCGCCCGGCCCTGAAAGCCCACCGGGTCTCTCCCTGCTCTTCAGCGGTGCCTGGAGTCGTCCCGTTCTCCACCGCCGTCAACGCATTAGAACCCGCGCCGACCCGGGTGGCGCCATGAGTTAGTCAGTCGGTGTCCAGCGAGAGGGCACGGACCAGCAAAGAAG
>JAAXHN010000142.1 GCA_012270885.1 Acidimicrobiia bacterium
GTTGAGGGGGATCCGTTTGTGAGTCCGGGTGCTATGGGTGTTCGGGTTGGTGTTGGTGCGTCTCGCAGTGTGCAGCGTAGGCGGCGGGGGTGAGTCTGCCTAGGGATTGGTGGGGCCGGTAGTTGTCGTACTCAGTTCGCCAGTCCTTGAGGATCACTAGGGCTTCGAGGATGTTGGTGAAGTCCTCGATGTTGAGGCACTCGTCTCGCAGGCGGCCGCCGACGGACTCCACGAAGGGGGTTTCCCAACGCGATCCGGGTTCGATGTAGGTGGTGTGGGTGCCCCAGATGCGCCACCAGTGGCGCAGCGCGGCCGCGGTGAGTTCGGGGCCGTTGTCTGTGCGAAGGTGCGCTGGCGCGCCCCTTAGGGCGACGACGCGCTCGACGGTGTCGATGACGCTGTGGGAGTTGATGCTGTGGGCGGCGTCGATGGCGAGGGCCTCTCGGGTGAACTCGTCGACGACATTGAGCAGTTTGATGCGGCGCAGATCGGCGGTCTCGTCGAAGCAGAAGTCCAAGGCCCACACGTCGTTGGGGCCACTGGCCCGCAACCGAGCGGCGGTGGCTGTCTGTGAGCCGACGGCGCTTGGCCCGTCGCTGGGGTGGCCGTTGCAGGCCTATTGTCGCGCCAGATCCGCCGGGTGCGCTTGGGGGTTGGTCACCAGCCCCTCTCGGTGAGCGACCGTATGGGCCTTGCGCCACCCCAGTCGGGGATGGCACCGCGCGAAGTCCCGCAGATGCTCGGTGAGGCGCTGCTCAGCGCCGCTCGGCAGCGCCCTGGGCCGCCGCTGGGTCGACCGGTGCTGTCCCACCACCCGACACGCCCTGCGCTCAGAGACCCCGAAACCTCACCTGGAGCCGCTCAACGGCCACCCGGCGACGATCCGGGGTCACCATTTTCCCTCGGCCAGCTCCTCGGGTCATCGCCTTGTCCAGTTCCGCCTCCCCAAGAAGCTTCTTCAACCGGGCGTTCTCGGCCTGCAGTTCCTTGAGCCTCCTTGCGTCGCTGGCGCTCATAGCCGCATAGGCGCGCCGCCAGCGATGCGGGGTCGACTCGGTGATCTCCAGATGCCGCAGCACCTCGGTGAGGTCGCTGCCCGCGCCCAGCATCCGCGTCGCTGCACCGCTACGTGACGGTGATCGTCAACGGCGACACCGGCTTCACCCCCCCTGGCGATAGTGCCGCATCCCAGCGCGGGCGCGTTCAGTGGGTTCTTCATCTCACAGGGCCGGCGCTGGTGCCGAGGCGTGCAAGCCGTCGTTAGCGACGGTTCGAAGTCTTACCGCAGCGCTATCGACGCCCACCTCGGACACGCCCGCCACGTCTTGGACTCCCCAATCCCCAAGCTGCGAGCCATAGCACCTGGCCTCACAAACGGGTCCCCCTCACTGCGATTGGAGGAATGTATCAGAAGGCCCTAGGGTTGGATACAGCATGCCCGTCTTTCATACAGCATGCCCGTCTTTCAAGGCTACGGTACAGCGCGATGGGCTTATGGGGGGTTCAAGGTGCTTGCATGCCCGGTTGTGAAGGTCTTCGAAATCACACTAGGGATCTGGGTATGGGCATGGTCGTCGGGCTCCTGGTTGTTCCCCGAATTCTTGTTGAGCAGCAACAGCCCTTTCTCAAGTTCGTATTCGCACCGTAAGATCTGAACTGCTGGGGCCAAGAATGGACCAAGTTGTAAGTCTCTTATGGCTGGTGGTGGTGGGTACAGTTCATGCTGTCGTGTACGGAGTCATCGCGGCCGGTGTAACCCTGGGAGCCATACTCTTGTTCAAGAGCGCACGCTACGCTTTCTCGCGTGACGGTGTCTACGATAAGCCCAGCATCAATAGACGAGTTCTCAGATGGTCGAGTGCCTTGGGGCTGATCACGAGTGCCTGGGTTCTCTTCATGTTCGCGCTGCCCGTTGTGGGTGGTTGGTGGATCGGTGATGTCATTGAGGAGGTGCCGACCTCAGACAGCGATCCCATAGCACCTCCTCAAGCGCCTCCGTCCCCACCGGACGGTGAGTTCCAAGGGGTGGGGTTGCACCATCCGATGCTCACCGTCGCCGTCAGCAGCCAGAGAGATCCCTGATCCGCCCCTCGGACTCGGCTTGATCGGAATCCTGATGACCGGCGGGTTGGCAGGGTCAAGCAATGAGCGAGGTCACCCTCCCATCTGTCGGACTTGACAGCCGCAAAGCAACCGCCCTGTGGCACCTGAGGGGGATCCGTTTGTGAGTCCAGGTGCTATGGGTGTTCGGGTTGGTGTTGGTGCGTCTCGCAGTGTGCAGCGTAGGCGGCGGGGGTGAGTCTGCCGAGGGATTGGTGGGGCCGGTAGTTGTTGTACTCAGTTCGCCGGTCCTTGAGGATCACTTGGGCTTCGAGGATGTTGGTGAAGTCCTCGATGTTGAGGCACTCGTCTCGCAGGCGGCCGTCGACGGACTCCACGAAGGGTGTTTCGCAACGCGATCCGGGTTCGATGTAGGTGGTGTGGGTGTCCCATATGCGGCACCAGTGGCGCAGCGCGGCCGCGGTGAGTTCGGGGCCGTTGTCTGTGCGAAGGTGCGCTGGCGCGCCCCTTAGGGGCACCGAGCGGCGGTGGCTGTCTGTGAGCCGACGGCGCTTGGCCCGGCGCTGGGGTGGCCGTTGCACGCCTATTGTCGCGCCAGATCCGCCGGGTGCGCTTGGGGTTGGTCACCAGCCCCTCAACGATGAGCGACCGTATGGGCCTTGCGCCACCCCAGCCACAGATGGCACGGTCCTCAAGAACCGCTGTGTGAACTCTTGTTTCGTGGTGTCGCGCTGGCTGTGGGGATCAGCGTCATTCTGCGGGCCTGAGTGCCGCCCGCCGACCTGGGGAGGCCGGCGGGCGGCGAGCGGCGCCGGGTCAGTCTGCGGGCAGTTCCAGCACCCAGCCGGGGTGGATCAGATGAGGCTTGGTGAGGGCACGGCCGTCGGGCTGGGGCTTGTC
>JAAXHN010000143.1 GCA_012270885.1 Acidimicrobiia bacterium
TATGCTTGGGGGATGGAGATAACTCAGGAACAGTATGAGCGGATATCGTCTTGTTTTCCGGTGCAGCGTGGTAATGTGCGGGTCTCGAACCTGCAGGTGTTGAACGCGATCTTGTATGTAGCGGAGCATGGCTGTAAGTGGAGGGGGTTACCGGAGCGGTTTGGTAGGTGGCACACCGTTTACACGCGGATGAACCGCTGGTCGAAGAACGGGGTGTTGGATCGGGTGTTCGAGCAGTTGCAGCGGGAACGGATGGTTCGGGTGCGGGTAGAGACTGTGTGTATGGACAGCACCATGGTGAAGGTGCATCCTGATGGTACGGGAGCCCTGAAAAAGGGGGATCCCAGTCGATTGGGAAGTCCCGGGGTGGGTGGACCACCAAAATTCGTATGGTTGCCGCGGATGCTCGAACGGCGGTGATGTTCTCGCTGTCGCCCGGTCAAGCCCACGACGCTCCCCACGGGCGGCGGTTGCTCAACCGTTTGGGGGTCCAGAACCGAAAACGGTTCTTGGTGATGGACCGCGCTTATGAGGGTGAGAACACTCGCCAGTTGGCCCTGGATTTGGGATATTCGCCGGTGGTTCCTCCCAAGATCACCCGCCTCGATCCTTGGGAGTACGACCAGCAGATGTACAAGAGACGCAAGTGAGATCGAAAGGCTGTTCCGCCGTCTCAAGGGATACCGCCGAATCTTCTCCCGCTTCGACAAACTTGATGTCCTATTCCTCGGGTTCATCACCTTCGCTCTCATCCACGACACCCTACGTAGTGTGAACAGGCCCTAACTAAGCCAACCCGTCTTGCGAAGGGGCCAACACCTAATACCCTACATGGTCTTCCGCCCCCCGGGGGGCCTCTCTTCACAGGTTTGTTGTGCCGGGGGAACAAACCCGATGGAAACGGGGCGCTCCTGGGGGATGGACTCCTCTCTTCCATCACCTCCACCACCTCTTGGGTCAAAGACCACGCTGGCCGTGCACCCATTGCTCGCCCACTCTCAGCCATGCCGGGCACTCGGTAGGATGGGTCGGAGACCTCGCCGACCCGAACACCCCGCGGCAAGAGGCCGCGGGCGGCGACCAGAGATCTCCCAGGGGGTAGCCATGAACATCCGAAGGTTCACCGAAGTCGACGCCTACCAGCACGCCGATGACGGCTACTACTACCGGCCGCTGGTGGTGGGAAAGGAACTGTTCTCCTATGTGGCGCACGTCCCCGCCGGCGGTTACATGCCGCCCGATGCCGAGGAGGCCGAACTGTTCGAGTTGTCGCTGTTCATGCTCGAGGGGAATCTTGACGGGATCCTCGACACCGACCGGGTGGCTCTGGCGCCGGGGGACGCGCTGCACATCCCCAGGGGGATGCCCTTCGGAGTGGAGAACCGGGGTTCGGCCACGGTCTCCTTCGTGCTCAGCTTCGCACCGCCGCCGCCCGGGGTGGACCTCGAGAAGATGAAGGAGCAGGCCATCGAACGGGGCCGGAACGTGATCGAAGCCGCCGACGTCGAGGACGTGGTGGGCCCGGTCACCTTCCCGGATAGGGGATCATGACGGTCGGAACCCCCGGCCATCCGATCGGCGGGAACGCCGAAGCCATGCCATGACTCTCCGCGAGGAGGACCGGTCCGTCGAGGTCGACGGCGCAACGCTGGCCGGCACCCTGACGTGCCCCACCACCGACGGACCGTGGCCAATGACCCTCCTCCTGGGCGGGACGTTCTCGGACCTCCGGGATGCGGATGTTGATCCGAGGCGCCGCGCCGGAGTGCCCAAGCGGGGCATGTACAAGGTCCTCGCCCACGGGTTGGCGGAGGCCGGCATCGCCTCCTACCGCTTCGACCGGAGAGGCGCCGGCGAGAGCACCGGGGAGTTCGGTGTGGAGCGCGCCCAGGAGGTAGCCGACGCCGGAGCGGTGTGGCGCTGGGTCAGGGCCCTGCCCGAGTGCAACGGGAAGGCCGCCATGCTGGGTCACAGCGCCGGCGCCTACGTCCTGTGCAGGGTGGCGCTAGAGGTCGGCCAACCCGATGCGGCCGTCCTCCAGGGTGCCCTGTACCGGTCCATCGCCGATCTGTTCAGGTACAACTCCGGCCTGGTGCGCGACTACATGCGACTCGGCGTAGAGCAGGCGGCGTGGGTCAGGGAGCACTCGCCCGATGCCTACGAGACCGCCCTGATGCTGGACCCAATGGTGGAAGCCATCGAGAGGTGCGAAGCCGCCGTCGAAGCCGAGATCGACGGCAAGCCGATCACCCGCGACCTCTCCAGCCTCCGATACGACCTGGACTTCCCTCCCGAGGACCAGTTCCGGCTCCTAACCGCTCCCACTCTTGTCCTCCATTCCTCCGAAGACCTGAACGTCCCGGTGGAGGACGCATTCGACACCGTCAGCGCCCTGTGGGCAGCTGGAAACCGCGATGTAGAACTGCGGATCCTCCCGGCCGGCAACCATTCCTTCCAGTTCGACGCCGAGGACTACGAAACCCGGGTGCGGGAGAAGATCACCATGCAGAACTTCGCCCGTCCCTTCGATCCGCTCTATCCGGCCGTCGTCATCGACTACCTGGCGCGAAGACTCAGCTGACCCGGCCGGGCCAGCAAACCTCTTCTCGGCCAGCCTGCCCTGCCGCGATGGGGGAGGGGGTGTCTAAGACTGGGGCCGGCGGTGCGCAACGCCACCGCGGAAGGCGCTTGGATCACCGCCGAGGACAACCCTTTTCGAAGCCGGGGGACCCAAGACGATGCGTTTCTGGGTGATCGATGTGTCCGGCGCCCTGATCGGCGCCGGTTGGTACAACGACGGAGACGGCTGATGCAGCCAAGCTCGCCAAACGCCGTGGTGGCAGCCGGCCACCGGACTTCCTACAGACTTTTTCATCGCTGCCGGGCTCCCTGCCGCGTTGTGAAGCGCCCGGATGGTCGCAGAGAGATCGTTTCTCAGCCCGCTCTTCTCCTTTTCCCGCTCGCTGGCGCATTTGGTACAGTGATAATGATTATTATTGTCATTCATAAAAGTCAGTTACCCAGGAAAGGATTCTTTTTCGCATGACCAATCTGAGAGTTTCCAAGTCTTCCCCACTTGGGAGCATTCGAGTGATTGCCGTACTGGCGGCATTGCTGTTGGTGGCGTCAGCCTGTGGAGGGGACGAAACCGACACCACCGAAGCCGCGCCAACCACGACGGCGGCGCCTACTACCACCGCCGCGCCAACCACGACCGAAGCCATGGATGATGACGACCACATGGACGACGATGATCATGCCGATCATGATCATGAGGATGATGAGGACCATATGGACGATGATCACGCCGATCATGACCATGAGGATGACGATGATCACGCCGATCATGAGGATGACGATGATCATGCCGATCATGAGGATGATGATGACCACATGGACGACGATGACGATGATCACGCCGATCATGAGGACGATGACGACCACATGGACGACGAAGATCACATGGACGACGACCACGCCCTGACGGTCACCGACGGGAGTGGGCGGGAGATCACTCTCGACAGTCCCGCCGAGCGGGTGCTGTGCGTGCAGGACAACTGCACCGACCTCACCTCCGACCTGGGAATCGTGCCGGTCGCCATGCACCGTGGCGACGGGTGGGGGAGTTTCGCCGCCTACTACGGCGATGGCGCTGCGGCGATCCCCGTCCTCGGCGATCGCATGTCGGTGGAGGAAGTCGCCCAGTATGAACCTGACCTGATCATCGGCCGGGTCGGCGAGGAAGAAGTGCGCGACGCCCTAGAGATCGTCGCTCCGGTGTACCTGGTGGACATCGGCGGCGTCGAGACCCTCAAGGAGGGATGGATCGATGTCGGCATCCTCACCGGTAAGGAAGATGAGGCGGCGGCCGCCGTCGCCCGTTTCGAGGCCAACGTCGGAGGCCTGGCGGCCAGCCTTCCCGACGGGGCGGTCGACACCAGGGTGGCTGTCGGGTTCGGCGACACAAACTGGATGATCTGGGACTCCTCCTCGTTCTGCCGGTTCCTCCATGCCGAGGGTGCGGGGACCTGTGTCTTCCCCGACCAGGGCGTCTCCGAGTGGGGTTCTCCCGACAGCGAGTTCTCCTGGGAGTTCATCCTGGAGGTCGATCCCGAGGTGTGGGTGATGATCACCTGGCCCGGGAGCGCCCGCAAGGACACCGTCACCGCCGAGGTCTGGCTGCAGACCACCGCTCATCGCGAAGGCAGGGTGTGCGAGGAGGACTCGGCCGGTTCCTTCGGTCACGGACTGCTGATGCTCCAGTGGGCGTATCAGTGTTACCTGAACGCCGGATGGCCCGACCTCTACGACTACCCCGGCGACCTGTCGGTGTGGTTGCCGGCGGGCCGATAGCTGACCACGTAAATGTAAGGAGGGCTGTCTTCCTTCGCTCGCAGCCCTCCTTCATCCGAGGCGAGAGGGCCGCCGGTTCCTGCGGCCCTCCTCCTCCCAGAAGGTGAGAGACTCCCTATACCGCAACCGATGGATGCGGGCAGCCGGGGTGGTGGCCGCCATCGCCTCCCTTTGCGCGCTGGTGGCCGTGGTGTCGCTCATGCAGGGAACGCCCGATCTGTCGGTCGGGGAGGTTCTGGAGGCGTTGTTCGGTTCCGAGTCGGAGGGGAACCGCCAGTTCATCGTCCGCAACCTCCGCCTTCCCCGGGTGGTTGGCGCAGTGGTGGCCGGCGCCATGCTGGGCGCCTCGGGTGCGGTGATGCAGGACACCCTCCGCAACCCCCTGGCGGGCCCGGAGTTAATCGGCGTCTCCGCCGGCGCCTCCCTGGCGGTGGCCGTCATCATCGCCTTCCGGCTCCCCTTCCCGGGCATCGCCCTGCCGATCGCCGCGCTGGTGGCCGGACTGGCGACCGGAGCGTTGATCCTGTCGCTGGTGAGCCTGAAATCCAACCCCATGCGGATGCTCCTGGTGGGCACCGCCTTCACCGCCTTGCTCAACGCCCTGGTGATCGCGGTTATCACCTTGGCGCCCAACTTCGGGGGCGTCTCGGTGATCTACCGTTTCCTGGTGGGAAGCCTCTCCGACGTCCAGTGGGAGGAGGTCCGCCTGGTCGCTCCCTGGACCGTGACCCTCCTCGGCGTATTCATCCTTGCGGGGAGGCCGTTGAACATCCTGAAGCTGGGTGACGAGGTGGCCGAAGGTCTCGGCGTCGGCGTCCGACGGACCAGGGCGGTCCTGTTCGCATCGGCGGTCCTGTTGGTGGCGCCGGTGATCGCCATCGCCGGGCCGATCGGCTTCATAGCCCTGGTGTCCCCGCACATCGTCCGCCGGTTGCTTCGCACCTCCGACGCACGGATCGTGGTGCCGCTGTCGGCCGTGGTGGGTGCGATCCTGGTCCTGTCAGCCGACATGGCCGCCCGCCTGGCGCTCCATCCCCACGAGATCGCGGTCGGCCTGTGGACGGTGGCGCTGGGCGCTCCGGCGCTCCTGGTGCTCATGCAGCGCGGGATCCTGAGGAGAGGGGCCCTCTCGTGATTGGCGCCTCTCCCAATGGCCACCGCCCCGGAGGCGTTGCCAGCCCGGGGGTCCGATCACGGCGGACGCTGGTGATCCTCGGTGCGCTGCTCTTGGCCGTGATGTTCGCCTACGTGATGCTGGGCCCGGTGATCTTCGGTCCCGAACAGGTCTGGAGGGCCCTAGTCGACCAGGCCGACGAGGTCTTTCACCGCATCTCGGTTTGGGAGGTGAGGGTTCCCCGGGTCTTCATCGCCGCCCTGGCGGGCGCCATGCTGGCCTCCTCGGGTGCGTTCCTGCAATCGGTCCTCCGCAATCCCCTCGCCGCTCCCGCCACGGTGGGGGTCACCCAGGGCGCGGTTCTGGGAGCGGTCCTGGCGCTGGCCGTCAGCTTCGGATCGGAGGGAGCGCTCGACGACCTCAACGCCTTCGTGCCGATGGCGGCCATTGTTGGCGGACTCCTCGCTGGCGGTCTCGTCTTCGCGCTGAGCTACCGGCGGGCCGGCACCGACCCCGTCCGGCTCATCCTCACCGGGGTGATCGTGGCCGCCGCTGTCTCCTCGGTCACCTCGTTCATAGTGCTCATCTCGGGCAGCCACATCGACTCGATCGTGAGGTGGCTGGTGGGGTCGCTCGGCAACAGGACATGGGAACACCTGGCCTTCCTGGTCCCGGTGGCCGTGCTGGTCCTCCCCCTGGTGGTGATGGCTGTCCCCCTGGCCAACGCCCTGCAACTGGGAGACGCCCCCTCGGTGAGCCTAGGGCTGCGGACCGAGGAGGCCCGCGCCATCACCCTCATGACCGCGGTGGTGCTGGCCGCAGGATCCGTGTCGGTGGTGGGGGGCATCGCCTTCCTGGGTCTGATCGCCCCGCACCTGGCGCGTACCCTGGTGGGATCCGACCTGAGGCGGCTCTTGCCCTGCTCGGCTCTGGTGGGAGCCATCATCCTGGTCAGCGCCGACCTCCTGGCAAGGGTCTTCTCCCTCGACTGGATCCCCTTCTGGGACATCCAGACCGAGAGCGGCAGCCGCGTGCCCGTAGGGGCATTCACCGCCCTGGTGGGAGCACCCTTCTTCCTGTACCTGATGAGAAAGCGCATGCGATGACCGAACACGAGCCCATCAAGTCAAGTCCCGCCTTCACCACCGATGAGGTCTCCACCGGCTACGGGAGCCACGTGGTGTCCCGCCGGCTCAGCCTCACCATCGAACACGGGACTAGGACCGCCCTGGTGGGTCCCAACGGATCGGGGAAGAGCACCACCCTCAAGACCCTGGCGCGCCTGATCGAGCCCCTCTCGGGCGCCGTGTATCTCAGCGGCGAGGACATAAACCGCCTACCTACCCGCCAGGTGGCCCGGCAGATGGCCATCCTTCCCCAGGTCCACGAGGTCCCCGCCGAACTCACCGTCATGGAACTGGTCGAACAAGGCCGCTTTCCCCATGTGGGCACCCTGGGGATGCTCCGGCGCCGGGATGACGAGGCGATCCAGGACGCCATCGGTATGACGCGCCTCGCAGACTTCGTCCACCGTCCCATCGACACCCTCTCGGGCGGCGAACGCCAGCGCGCCTGGATGGCACTGGCGCTCTCCCAACAGACCGACATCCTCCTGCTGGACGAGCCCACCACCTTCCTCGACGTCGGCCACCAACTGGACCTGCTGGAACTCATCACCGGTCTGAACCGCGACCGGGGAGTGACCATCGTGATGGTGCTCCACGACCTCAACCATGCCGCCCGGTTCTCCGACCGCATGATCGCCATGTCCGGCGGCGACGTGGTGGCCGACGGCCCTCCCGCAGAGGTCCTGACCCCCCGGCTCCTGCGGGACTGCTTCGGCGTCGAGGCCTCGGTGGTCACCGATCCGGTGACCGGCTCGCCCATGTGCATACCCCACTCGCCGATATTCTCCGATGACGAGGAGAATGCGGCTAACGAGTAGAGCAGAAGAGAACGGACGCACCTTCCGGGTTCCGTTGATGATCGGGGGGACGGCCCGGCGATGAGCGGGGGATGGAGCGGCCGCACGATCTTGTCCGACCTGGGGGTCGGTCCGGTGATCAACGCTCACAACGACCTCACCGGCCTGGGCGGCAGCCTTCCCACCGGGCCGGTCCTTGAAGCGATTGCGGCGGCGAATGAGGCATTCATCGAGGTCGAGAGCCTCTCGGACGCAGCCGGGGTGGCCATCGCCGAGATGCTGGGGATCGAGGCGGCACTAGTCACGCCGGGAGCCGCCGCCGGAGCGGTGTTGGCCACCGCCGCCTGCATCACCGGAGGAAAGGACGACCTGGTGGCACGGATACCGGACACCACGGGGATGGCCTGCGAGTTCGTGGTTCCCGCCGACGTGAGGACCTTCTACGACCGCAGCCTCGAAGGCGCCGGTGGGAAGATCGTGCTGGCTGGAGAGGCCGGTTCCACCACCGCCTTTGACATCGAGGGCTGCATCACCGAGCGGACCGCCGGGATCTTCTTCTACGCTCCGGGAGGGTCCGGGGAGATCGGGTTCGAACAGGTCCTCGCCATCGCCAAGCGCCACGACCTGCCTCTCATAGTCGACGCCGCCGAGCAGGTCTATCCCTTGGGGAATTTCAGCAGGTACGTCCGGGCAGGTGCCGACTTCGCGACCTACAGCGGCAAGTTCTTCGGCGCCGGTTCCATGGCGGGCATCCTCACCGGGACGGCCGAAGGGATCGCCGCCGCCCGAAAGAACAGCTACCTGGCCTTCGAAGGCCCCAACGCCCTGGCGTTCGGGAGGCACATGAAAGTTGGACGCAGCGAGATAGTGGCCGCCTACGCGGCGCTGAAACAATGGCTGGAGATGGACCACTCCGAGCGCTTCCGCCGCTACCGGAGGCTTCTCGACAACATGCGCACCCGCCTCGCGGGGTTTTCGTTCTTGAGCTTCGCCTACGCTGACGGCTCTGTTACGTCCGAGCCGAAGCCGCCCGATTCCCTTCGGATCACCTTCGACCGCTCCCGCTCGCCCAAGAGCTTGGCCGAGGTAGTGAGGGAGTTGCACCAGGGGGAGCCGTGCATCATCCTCCGTCCGCACTACCAGTGGGTCGATCCCGACCGGGACTACATGGACATCCGGGTCTCCACCCTCCAGGACGGCCAGGAGATGATCATCGCCGAGCGACTGGCTGAGATCCTGGAGGACCGGGACTGGTGAACCAGGCCCCGGAGTCCGGCATGTGGGAGCGCTACCGGCGGGCCGAAGCAATGCTCCACCGCAACGTCAAGTCGTTGGTGTTCAACCTGGAGACGACGGTGCACTGGCTCCCGGACTCCAGTTCGTTCTGGTACCGCTCCGAGTCGGCCTCAGGGGGGCGGTTCATGCTGGTCGACGCACCGACTGGCCGCCAACAGCAGGCGTTCGATCACAGGGGAGTGGCGCAGGCGCTCACTGAAGCCCTGGGAGGGGAGATCCTCCCGTCCGGTCTCCCATTCGAGACCTTCGAGTTCACCTCCCGAGGGTCCCGCATCCGCTTCAAGGTCGATGGCCGGCAGTGGGAGTGCGGGGTCGACGGTTCCGAGTTGGCGGTGCTGCCCGATTCCGCGCCGACAGATGCGTGGGGGAGTCTCTCTCCATCGGGGAGGTACGAGGCAAGGATCGACGCCGGCAACCTGGTGCTAGTCGACCGCGTAAGGGGTTCCACCACCGCTCTCACCGACGACGCAGGACCCGCCAACGGCTACGGGTCGTCGCCGGAGGGCCGCAACTCGGCGGTCACCGACCGACTCCGAGAGCGCGAGACACCCCCAAAAGTGGTGTGGTCTCCCGATGAGCGCTATATCCTCACCCACCGCCTCGACGAGCGACGGGTCGAGGTGTTGCACCTCCTCCAGGGCGCTCCCGAAGGATCGCTGCGCCCCCGGGTGCACTCCTACCGCCAGGCCTTGCCGGGCGATGCCGAGTTGCCGCTGGCGCAACTGGTGGTGTTTGACCTGGAGACGGCCGGGCGCACCGATCTTGGGTGGCGGCCGCTGCCGTCGCCGTTCCTCACTCCCATCGAACTGAATCACATCTGGTGGGCCTCCGGCTCGGACGCGGTCTTCTTCCTCGACTGGGACCGGGACCGCCGCACCGTCCGCCTGGTCTCGGCCGACCCGGCAACCGGTGAGTGCACGGTGGTGGTGGAGGAGGGGAGCGAGACGCCCATCGACCTCAACGCCGTGTACTACGGCCGTCCCAACGTCTGGGTGGCGAGGGATCGCCGGGAGATCATCTGGTACTCGACCAGAAGCGGCTGGGGTCACCTCTATCTCCTGGATGGCAGCGGCAATCCCATCCGACAGTTGACCGCCGGTGAGTGGGTGGTCACCGACCTGGTGAGAGTCGACGAGGAGACCCGGACCGCGTTCTTCATGGGCACCGGAAAGGAACCGTCTCGCGATCCCTACTACCACCACCTCTACGCGGTGAGCCTCGACGGGGGAGACCCGGTGCTCCTCACGCCCGAGGACGCCGAGCATGGCGAGTGGCCTCCATTCGTGGACTTCTCGCCCGACGGTCGCTACTTCGTGGACCGCTTTTCCCGGATCGAACAGCCGCCCAGGACGGTACTGCGCAGGTCCACCGGCGAGTTGGTGGCGCAGGTGGCCGAAACCGACGTCTCCGCACTCCTGGCCACCGGGTGGAGGTTCCCCGAGCGGTTCATAGCCAAGGCAGCCGACGGCCAGACCGACCTGTCGGGGATGATCGTCCTGCCCCAGGACTTCGATCCCGCCAGCAAGTACCCGGTGATCGAGAGTATCTATCCGGGTCCGCAGGCCACCAGGACTCCCCGCGCCTTCACAGATGTGGTGGGTGAGAGCACCCGCTGCCTCGCCGACCTGGGATTCGTGGTGTTCACCGTCGACGGCCGTGGCACGCCCGGTAGGTCCAAGGCCTTTCTGGACGCTGGAAACGGCAGGTCCGGGGCGGCGAGAGTCCTGGCCGATCACGTGGCGGTGTTAACCCAACTGGCAGCGGAGAGGCCGTACATCGATCTCGACCGGGTCGGCGTCTACGGTCACTCGGCGGGCGGCTACGCGGCGGTCAGGGCGATGCTGGAACACCCGGAGGTGTACCGAGTGGGAGTCGCCTCGGCCGGCAACCACGACCAGGCGCTCACCAACGTCACATGGGGAGAACGGTGGATCGGGCCCCTCCCGGGACCCGGCTGGGACACCCAGGCCAACCGGACTCTGGCTCACAAGCTCCAGGGGAAGCTCCTCCTGGTGACAGGGGACCTGGACGATAACGTCAATCCTGCTTCAACCTTGCAATTGGTCGACGCCCTGGTGGCGGCCAACCGGGACTTCGATCTGTTAGTGCTACCCAACCGAAACCACGACTTCGCCGGAACCTGGGGCACCTGGCACGAAGAGCCCTACTTCACCCGCCGCCGCTGGGACTACTTCGTCGAACACCTCCTGGGTGAACAACCACCCCGGGGATACCAGGTGGCCGCCCGGTAGCAGGGCCGCGGTAGGGTCTTACGAAGACTGAACAGCGGGACGAGGGTCCTTCGCTCTACATTGAGGGGAGACACCGGTGCCATACAGTTTTGAACCAGGCCAGATGTACAGGATGCCGACCCACTTCGGCCCGAGCTTGGGTCCCCGACAGGGGATAGATGGAAACCGATACGCGAACACAGACGGTCCCAAGAAAACGATGTATTCGGTCAGATTTCGTACTACGGCTGAAGCATTGGACAAGTTACTTCCGCCCAGATTCGAACTCGCCGGCGAGCCGATCGTCACCGTAACGGCAAGCTACATCACCAACATCGAGTGGCT
>JAAXHN010000144.1 GCA_012270885.1 Acidimicrobiia bacterium
CCCTGGCTGGCCTCGAGCGTCAGCGTCAGCGACGACCTCACCGAGTGGTCGGTGACCCTCGTGGAGGGTGTGACCTTCCACGACGGGGAGCCCCTGACCTCCGACGACGTGGCCTTCAGTGTCGAGTTCTACACCACCAACCCCGAGGCGAGCCGCTTCGCACGCGACTTCAGGGGAGTGGCGGATGTGGTGGTTCACGACGACTACAGCGTCACATTCGTTCTCGAAGGCGCCAACCCCGGATTCGACGTGGTAGCGCTGGCTGACGCCCCCATCATCCCACGCCACATCTGGGAGTCGGTGGAACTTCCGTCGGAGCACCAGTTCGCGGGCGGCACCAACATTGGTTCCGGTCCGTACATGCTGACCGAATACGTGGAGTCCCAGAGCTACCGCTTCGCAGCCAACCCCAACTACTTCCGGGGCGCCCCGGCGGTTGACGAACTGGTGGTGATCGTCTTCGCCGACGACGCCGGATCCCAGGCGGCCATCCGGACCGGGGAAGTGGACGTGATCTTCGAACGGATTCCTCCGGAGCAGATTGACTTGCTGGACGCCCAGGATCCCCTGGACGTCATTCTCGGACCCGAGTTCGCCACCCAGATGATCAACTACGACGCCTCGATCCGTCCGTTCGACGACGTCGCCGTCCGCCAGGCCATCAACCTGGCCATGGACCGCCAGGACATCGTCGACACCGTGTATCTCGGAGCGGCCACAGTGGGGAGCCCAGGTTGGATCCATCCGGGACACTCGGTCTACAACCCCGGGATCCAAGTCGACGTGTACGACCCGGCCGCAGCGAACGCGCTCTTGGACGGCGCCGGTTATGCCGACGCCGACGGCGATGGCGTCCGCGAGTACGACGGACAGCCGATGTCGTTCGAGATCATCACCAACGCTTCCGACTCGCTGCGTCTGCGGATCGCCGAGTTGACGGTTGAGATGCTGGCCGCGATCGGCATAGAGACCGAGGTGCTGCCGGTCGATACCGCAGTCTGGGAGAACGCCGTGTGGCCCGGTTTCGATGTGAACAACGGTCGCAACTACCAGGTCGCCATGTGGGGATGGTCGCCTCCCGTGCAGGCCGACCCGCTGCGGCTTCCCTGGTTGGTCCACAGTGCCCTGGATAGAGGATTCCTCAACCTGACCGGCTACGCCAACGCCGAGATGGATGAACTCTCCGAGGCGCTGGCCGTGGAGCCCGATCCGGCACAGCGCAAGGCGATCCTGGGTCGCATGCAGGAGATAATCGCCGAGGACCTGCCGTTCGTGCTGCTGCTCTATCCGGATGGAGCGTATGTGTACGACTCGAGCGTCTACGCCGATTGGGAGTTCATCGCCGGCCAGGGCATCGTGAGCAAGCTGTCGCTGCTCCCGCCATCCGCGCGGCCCTAGGAGAACAACCGAACAATGACGGCTGGTGGTAGCCCGCCGACCGATCGCGCATCGCGTGTCGGGCTACCACCCGATACTGGACTGGTTAGCGCCCCCCGGGGTTCGGGGAAGGCCGCGAGTCAGGCCGGGTTGAAGACTTGACGAGGCGCATCGACCTCCGCCGGGTGGCCCAGTACGGAGTGGTCGTGGTGGTGGCCGTGACGCTCAACTTCCTGTTGCCCCGCCTGATGCCGGGCAATCCGCTCGCTCTGATCGCCGGAGTGGACGTCGGCATGCTTACACCGGACCAGCGGGCGGAGATCGTCGCCCGGGTCGGTCTGGACGCTCCTCTCTGGCAGCAGTATCTGCGGTATTGGGGTGACATCTTTACCGGCGATTTCGGGTTCTCGTTCCGGTCAAGCCGTCCCATAGTCGACATGATCTGGGAGCGGCTTCCCTGGACGCTTCTGATCACCGGCCTGTCGCTGGTGGTGTCGGCGGTCGTGGGTGTGTTGCTGGGGGCTCTCTCGGCTTGGCGGAGAGGCACCAAGGGCGACCTGAGCATGCTTTCGGGGATGATCTCGATCGAATCGTTGCCCTCCTTCTGGCTGGGCATGGTCCTGATCTCGCTCTTCGCCGTCCAGTGGGGTCTGCTGCCGTCGTTTGGGGCGGTCACCCCCGCGTCCGACCTGGAGGGCTGGGCCCATGTTTGGGACATCATCAGCCACGCCATTCTGCCCGTGACCGCCCTGTCGATCGTGGGCACACCGGGCGTCTATATGACCATGCGCTATTCGATGCTGGAAACGCTGGGAGAGGACTACATCCGAACCGCCAGGGCGAAAGGCGCCGGGGAGCGCAGAGTACTGTTCGGACATGTCGCCCGCAACACCATCGCTCCGGTTATCACGGTTCTCGCCATCCGTTTGGGTTTTGCCTTCGGAGGCACGGTGATCATCGAGACGGTGTTCTCCTATCCGGGATTGGGCCGCCTGGTCTTCGAGGCGGTGGCGGGACGTGACTATCCCGTTATGCAGGCGGCGTTCCTGGTTTTCACGGCGGCGGTACTGGTTGCCAACCTGGCAGCCGACCTCTTGTATCCGCTGATCGACCCCAGGAGCAGAGCATCATGACGGCAACCGGCGGTGAAGACCGGGCGGTACGCCGTCGCTCGCGGCTCCCCACCATCCTCGGGGTGGCTGGATTGGTGATCGTCGGCGCTCTGGTGGTGACGGCTGTGTTCGCTCCGTGGCTGGCGCCGTATGATCCAACCGAACGGATAGCGAGGCCATTCCTGTTCCCCAGCGCCGAGCACCCGCTGGGCACCAACGACGTCGGACATGATCTCTTATCGGAGATCATCTTCGGTTCAAGGGTTTCCCTGCTGGTGGGGCTGGTGGCGGCGACGGTGGCCCTGCTGATCGGCACGACGGTGGGGGTGGTGGCAGGCTACTACCCCAAGCGTCTGGGGTCGACCCTGATGCGGGGCGTCGACGTGATTCTGATCCTCCCGTTCCTCCCTCTGCTGATAGTGCTGGCCGCCTACCTGGGCCGCAGCCTTCTGAACACCATCCTGGTGATCGGGTTGCTGATCTGGGCGGAGCCGGCCCGGATCATCCGATCACAGGTCCTCTCCCTTCGCTCGCGGGAATACGTACTGGCCGCCCGGTCGATGGGCGCCCCCGACCGCTGGACAATCCTGCGCCACATCGTTCCCCGCACGGCGCTCCTGGCCACCGGCTCTTTCGTCCGGGCGGTGTCCGGGGCGATTCTCCTGGAGGCCGCGCTCAGCTTCCTGGGCCTGGGCGACCCCATCCAGAAGAGCTGGGGCTCCACCCTGTACTGGGCCCAGACCCGGGGGGCCTTCCTGACCCCGGCCTGGAAGTGGTGGGTGCTGCCGCCGGGCCTCCTGATCATGCTGGCGTCGCTGGGTTTCGCCCTCATCGCCTTCTCTCTCGAGGAACGGATCAACCCCCGGCTGTAGCCGTCGCTCCGGCCTTATCCGCCGGTGATGGTCCCGATCTCGACCAGTTCGCGGTCGGTGAGGCGCCAGTCGGCTCCCTTCGAGTTGGTGACAACCTGGGAGGGTGAGCTTGCGCCGGGGATAACCGTCGAGACGTCAGGTTGCGCAGCCAGCCAACTGATAGCCAACTCGATCAGGGTCCGGCCGTGGTCGGACGCGTACTCTTGCAGTCTGTCTACGATGTCGAGGTTCCGATCGCTCATAAAACCGCGGTCGGTTGTGGCCGGGTCGTTCCGGACCCAGTCCATCCGCGAACCCTTGGGGGGTTCCTCCCCTCGGCGGTACTTGCCGGTAAGAACTCCGTTGGCGAGTGGGCAGTACGGCATCACGGACAGACCATTGCGGGCGCAAGCGGGAATCAGGTCTCGTTCTACCGAACGGGCCAGAAGGCTGTAGTGATTCTGGGCGCTGACAAAGCGGGGGATTTCCCTCCGCTTACTCACCTCGCTTGCCTGGTCGACCTGGGCGCCGTTGAAGTTAGAGCATCCGATCTCTCGGACTTTGCCCTGTTCGACCAGGCGATGCAACGCATCCAGCGTCTCCTCGATCGGAACCGAGGGATCGGGCTTATGCATCTGGTACAGGTCGATGTAATCGGTCCCGAGACGCCGGAGACTGTCCTCGACAGCCAGGGCGACCCATCGGGCGCTGCCGCCTGTCTGGGCCTCGTTCAGCATGTCCATCCCGAACTTGGTGCCCACCACCGCTTGGTGACGTCTGCCCCGCAAAGCGGCGCCCAGATACTCCTCGGATAGGCCTTTTTTCCCGTAGATGTCGGCCGTGTCGAAGTAGGTGATTCCTTGGTCGAGCGAGGTCAGGACAACTGCCTCGGTTTGCTTCTTGTCGAGTCGAGAGCCGAAGTTGTTGCAGCCCAAGCCGACCTTCGAAACCCGCAGGTTCCCTATCAGAGCAGTGCGCATCGTCGCCTAATTCTTCTCCGGACCCCGGTGGGCAGTTCAAACCGGGTCCCCTTGTCCCGTTACTCAATCAGAGCATACGCCGTCGAGGAGGCCGAGCGGTCGACCTCTGTACGTAAAGCAGTGGCCGAAAAACTCCCTCTCGCCCCTTGAGGCACTGGCGAATCTGCACTAAGAACCCGACGAGACCGTAGGAGCACTCCGCGCCGCTCCATCCAGAAGCTAACCTGTCCTGTTTCTGAGTTGT
>JAAXHN010000145.1 GCA_012270885.1 Acidimicrobiia bacterium
GCTGCCAATGATCGAACTCGGCCAGCACATGTTGCTGCGGCCACGCCCGGGCAATGAGAACAGCCCCGAGGTGAGTCGGCATCAGCGTCCTCCCAGTCCCGAGAACAGAAAGCCCTGCTTGAACCGCCGCTGCGCCAGGATGAACACCACCGCCACCGGCGCCACCATCAGCACGGTGGACATCATGAACATCGCCCACTGGGGATCCCAAGTCGCCTGGTAGTTGGCGAGGATGCCCTGGGGCAGGGTCTTGCAGACCCGCGTCTGGCAGAACACCAGAGGGCCCAGAAGGTCGTTCCAGAAGTAGGCGAAGTGGAGCATTCCCAGGGCTACCAGCACCGGAACCGCCTGGGGCATCAGCACCAGCCACAGGGTCCTCCAGGGTCCGGCGCCATCGATCAGAGCCGCCTCATCGAACTCCCGGGGAATGGTAAGGAAGAACTGGCGCATCAGGAATATCCCGTACGGCGAGCCCCCGAACCACCAGGGCAGGATCAACGCCCAGTAGGTATCCACCAGCCCGATCCTGCTGAAAAGCAGGAACTTGGGGATGATGGTGGCAACGAAAGGCATGATCAGCATGCCCACCGTCAGGGCAAATAGGACGTTACGGCCCGGAAAACGCATGCGCGCCAGCGCGAAGCCCGCCATGGACTCCGCCACCAGGGCTCCCAGAGTGCCGAGGCCGGCGTATAGGATGCTGTTCTTGGCATATCCCCACAGCGGAGTCGCAGTCCCTTCCGGCGCCCGGAGCACATTCTCGATTTTGATGGGATCGGGAATGATCCCCGGTGGAAATACGAATTCCTTACCGAGCTCAGAAAACGCCAGGTAGACCATGTAGTAGACCGGAAGGATCATGACCAGAGCTATGAACACCATGCTCAGGTACCACAAGATCTTCCGTCGCTGCTGCAATCGCTGGGCCAGGTTACCGGTCGGGACCGGCGACAGTCTCGCGGGCGCGGTCACCGGGTTCTTCCCTCGTAGTGGACCCACCATCGCGAGGTGCGGAAGATCAGCCCGGTTACTCCTGCAACCACTATGAACAACACCCAGGACAGCGCGGAGGCATATCCCATCTCGAAGTCTTGAAAGGCGCGGCGGTAAATCAACAGCACCCAGAACAGGGTGCGATTGGCGGGTCCGCCGTCCGTAAGAACCCAGGCAATGTCGAACACCTGGAAGGAAAGCACGATACCGATGATGAGATTGAACAGAATCACCGGACTCAGCATCGGTAGAGTGACGTGCCAGAACCTGCGAACCGCCGAGGCGCCGTCGACGGTAATCGCTTCATACAAGTGGATGGGAATCGACTGCAGCCCGGACAGGTACACCAGGAACGCCGATCCGATCGACCAGAACGTCAGCATGCCTACCAGAGGCAATGCCTGCTCGGGACTTTGAAAGAAGCCCTGCCGGGGAAGCCCGATCTCGTCAAGTAGGTAGTTGATCAGGCCGAAGTCGGTGTTGAATATCCAGCCCCAAAGCACGGCCGCCGCGAACAGAGGAATCAGAGACGGAAGGAAAACCACCAGCCGGAACAGGCCCGTTCCTCGTCCCGGGCGGTTCGCCAGCATGGCAACGAACAGAGAGAGGACCACGTACATCAACAGGAAGAAGGCTGTGTAATAGAGAGTCACCTTGAGGGCCTGCACGAACTCCCCATCGGTGATCATCTTCTCGTAGTTGTCGAAACCGGTGAACTCCGCCGGGGAGATGATGTTGTAGTCGGTGAACGACAGGACGGCGGACGCGCCAATCGGTCCCAGATAGAATACCGCCAAGCCAATGATCCATGGCGCCAAGAAGCCATAGGCCACCAACGTGCTCTTCCGCCTCCAGCGCAACCTGGGTCGCTTGAATGCGGGGGACTCGCGATGTGAGTCCCCCGCATCCGCTCTGACAGTTTCTGCGTTGGTTATGTCGCCACCCCGGCGAGTTAGCTAAGCCAGTGCTTCCCTGATCCTATTCGCCGCGTCCTGGGTCGCTTCCTCAGCGGTAACCTCACCGGCCCACAGCAGATCCAGCGCTGCCGCACAGGCCGTGTCCACCGCGAAGCCCTGGGTGGTGAAGGGCGTCCACGTCCCAGCCTCGACCATGGCCACGGCATCCTTCTTCCATTGCACGTCGTTGAACCCGGCCGCTTCCAGGGCGCTTCTGCGAGTCGGCGTGGCGACCTGGCTCCAGATCTCCAGGCCCCGGGTGTCGGTGATGGTCTTGGTAAAGGCCCACGCAGCTTCAGGGTTCTTCGACTGGGATGAAATGGAGATGGTGCCCAACTCCAGTTTTCCGGCCCGAACGCCGTTGAAGCTCGGAAGTGCGGTGACGTCGTAGTCGAAGTCGACCGTTCCTGTGAGAGCGCCGTACCACCAGGGACCCATCAGGTACATGCCGGTCTGCTGGTTCCTGAAGGCTTCCAGGTGTGTGCCTCCGGCCACAACAGGACTTGGGGACTTGCCGTCGGCAATCAACTGGGCGAAGTAGCCGAGCATCTGAGGGCTGGCGCCCTGATGGATGGTCGGCTCCAGGTTCTCGTTGAGGATGGTCCCGCCGCCCATGAAGCAGAAGGTGTCATAGTTCCACGACTCGAAGGAGACCCCGAAACGCATACCGTTGTCTATCAAGGCATCAATGGAATTGGTGAACGCCTCCTCGTTCCATTCGCCGTTTTGGAATAGCACCTGTGGATCTTCCAAACCCGCATCATTGAAGGCGTCGCGGTTGTAATAGATCACGTAAGGCTCGGTGTTGTCGGGCAGACCGTACATCTTGCCGTCGACCTTGGCGCCTTCTACGGTGGTCGGGATGTAATCACCCATGTTGAGCTCTTCCGCGTCCCGGGCGATATAGTCGTCGACCTGCAGAAGAGCTTCTCCTTCGGCCGTCAGCTGGGTCAGTTGGAAGTTGAGCATCCGCATGACGTCCGGCGCGTTGCCGGCAGCAAAACGCGCCAGCAGGTTGGGATACTCCTCGTAACCGTTGGCGGCCAAGGGCTCCCAGTTCACCTGCACGTTGGGATACTTGCTGTTGAAGTAGTCGATGCGCTGTTGGATTACCTCTCCTTCAAACCCTGCGCCCCAGGCCCAGAGGGTGATCTCACCACCGACTTCATCTGCGTCAGGCGCGGCCGTGGTGGTTGGCGCTGCGGTCGTAGCAGGAGCGGCCGTAGTTGCCGGAGCGGCGGTGGTCTCCGGAGCGGCGTCTTCGCCGCATGCCGCCAGGAAGGCCGCGGCGGCAGCCGCCGTCCCACCTAACCGTATGAACTCTCGTCGGGACATTCCGGCCTGCTTGGCGCGCCGGATTATCTCCATTTCCTTATTCAGTCTCATTTTGAGATCTTCCTTTCCTTTCCGGTTCTCTTGCTCTTACCGGAGCTAGGGATAAACCCCTGGCAACCCGGGGAACCCAGGCTGCCGAAGCTTCAGACTGCCGAAGGGATATGCGACAGGTCTCGGACTATGAACTCCTCGCAAGCCTCACGGGTGATGTAAGGCAGTACGGAATCCCAGCGAATCGAACTCTGCAGGATCGCGTTGTATTCGGGGCTTCTGACAAACTCCTTGGGGTCAACATCTCCCTGCAGCTCGCACCAGATCATCCGGTTGCCCTTGCCCAGATAGCGGTTCCAGGGAAAGGCGTAGTCTGCGGTGCGATCCGCCCGGCAGGTCCGAATCCTCACCCATCCGTCCAACTCGGCGTAACTCGCCAGGTGGGGGCCTTCGAGCCACTCATCGAACTCTTCGGCGTGCTCGAGGCCGACTTCGAAGCGCTCGACTACACAGCCACCGCTGCCGACCTGGTCTCTCCCGATGGCGCCCACCACCTTGGAGATGGTCATCATCGTTCCGTTGAATGGTTCTTCCTCCAGCGTCGGATACTTGGACTCACGTTCCAAGGTGGGCTCGTCCAGCCCTCCGGTCACCACTTCACTGCCTATCCAGGCGTGCATGTCCGGGATACTGGTGGCCACGTAGGGAATGAAGCGGGTCGCTTGAGAAGCGTTGAACGCCGCAGGAAGCCCGTTTTCGGGATCGAAGTCGCGAATTATCTTGTAGCTGGATGCGCCCAGCACGGCGTAGTGCCGACCGAAGTCGTCAAAATGCCAAGGAGTCCAACCGTCAAGTTCCTCCTGTAAAGGGGGCGGACAGTCGACGCGACAGACCAGAAGAGGGCGTTCGTCGGGGGGAATAACCGGTGACATACTCACCTGCCTTCTCTAAATCGAAACACATATTCGATCTTGTCATAACCGAAAAAACTTATGGTGATATGTTACATGATGAAGGGATTCCGTGGGTGATAAGGGAAGGTTTTTTCGGCTTCCTTGGACATCCTTAGTTGGGTTTTTCCGATGTGAAGGGAACCGGGCTTTGATCCCTACAACCGGTTAATCCAGCTTGATCCCGTTGGCTTCGGCCTCGGCTACAGATGGAGAGACCGGCTCGGAACATCGGGTTTGGACGGAACGAAGGGCCGCTTGGATCACCGCGATGCCCAATGCAGACGCAACCGCATCACCGTGGTTGATGGCGTCGGGATAGCCCAAAGCCAGATCGCAGAAAGCGTGCACGGGCAACGTCGCCGGATAGATGGTGGCGCCTCTCATCAGGGGAAAGGAATAGTCGTCTCCGTCCTCCCGAACCACCTCTATCCGGTCCCGCTCCAGGTCAACTATGGCTACTCCCTCGGTTCCGAACACTCGTACTTCCATATGATGCCGCTGGGAGGTAGGCACGCCCGCTCCACCCGAGACCGAGATCAGAGAACCCTGCCGGGTGGTGGTCACGAAGGCATCGTACAGGTCGCTTCCCGCCGGCCCCGGAGACACCGCTCCCATCACCTCGTCGGGGACCAAGCCGGTCAGCCAGAACACCAGTGAGTAGAGGTGGCTCAACTGCCCGTAGGCGTACCCGCCCTCCTCCCCGACCCAGGTGGACGGCTCGGGTGGGCTTTCGGCGCCGGGAATCGAGTCCTCCTCGCCGGAAAAGAGACCCCTGGCCGGTGAGGCCATCTGGGCGACGACATGCTCCAGACGGCCGATTCGCCCTCCCCTGATCCAGTCCCGGGCAGCCGCCGCCTGGGGAAGGAACTGCCATCCGTGCGGCACCAGGAGGACCACCTCCTGCTCCGCCGCCCTCCTCACCATGTCGAAGGCATCGGCGGCGGTGATCGCCAACGGCTTCTCGCACATCACGTGCAAACCCCGGTCCAGGGCGGCCATGGCATGCTTGTGGTGAAAACTGTGCGGCGAGCAAACCACCACCGCATCCAGTTCATCCCACGGCAGGAGTTCATGATCCTCTGTCGCAAAGGGCACGCCGAACCGCTCCGCCACCTGCTCCACCTCAACCGCTCCCTTCCGGCACACGGCGCGGACTTCCACATCGGAGCGGGAACTGAGCACCGGAAGGTGATTCTCCACCGCCCACCACCCGGCGCCGATCACCGCCACCCTCAGAGGCGCACGGTCAGGAGTATGTGCTCTCTCTGTCATGATCCCCAGAGGCTAGGAGGCACGGGTACCACGCAGCCTGGATTCCGGTAGGGTAAATCTCGCTGCCAACCGGGTCGCCTGCCATGCAACATCGATCTTCTCCTTCACAACACCCAAGTCCACCGCGATTGGCACTCGTTCCAGACCTCGTGTGGAACCCGCCGGACCCGGAGCCTCAATCCGGGAAGGCCCTGGTGATCTCGGGGAGCAGGATCGAAGGAGTGGCGGACGCCACGACCCTGCCGGGTGACATGGACCGGGCGGTCTTTCCGGGATGCACCCTCATGCCGGGTCTGATCGACGCCCACGTTCACATGGCCTCGTGGATGGTTCCCGCTCTGCTGGCCGCCGGGGTGACCACGGTGCGGGACATCGGAAACGACCTTGACTGGATACTGGGTCTGCGAAGTCGACTTGCCGCCGATCCCCGGCCCACTCCCCGGGTGCGCTGCTGCGGCCCGGTGCTGGATGGCCGCCATGTCAACTGGCCGCTGATCGGGGAACGCCACGAGGACCCGGCGGCGGTGGCTGCGAAAGTGGAGAGACTTGCCGAGGCCGGGGTTGATGAGATCAAGCTCTACGTTCACCTCGATCTGGAACAAGTCCATGCGGCCGTAGAGGCGGGGAGGCGAGCCGGGGTGCCGGTGGTGGCCCACCTGGGAGAAGTGAACGCGCTGGAAGCCGCCCGGGCGGGGGTGGCCGAACTTCAGCACCTGAGCGGGATCATCCATCCCTTCGACGGCTCCCATCTGGTGGATCTCCAAGAAGTGACCGATGCGCTGATCGAAGCCGACACGGCGCTGTGCCCCACCGTGGTCGTTTGGGACCGCCTGGCCCGCCTCAGCCAGTTTGTCTCCCGGCCCGATCCGCGGCTTCGGTGGGTTCCCGAGGAGATCAGGCAGAGCTGGGAGGCCTTTCCTCACCGCCATGATCCGGAAGGATCCCGAGGCCGGATGGCGGCCGTGGCAGAGATCCAAAGGGCGATCCCGGCGTTCTATCGGGCCGGCGTCCCCATCGTCGCCGGAACCGACGCGCCCTGGCCTTACCTGATCCCCGGATTCAGCCTCCACGATGAACTGGCGATGTTGACGACTTCGGGGCTCACGCCGGCGCAGGTCCTCACCGCCGCCACCCGGGAGGCAAGCCGCAGGCTGGGCGTCGACCGTCTGACCGGGACTCTCGATGAGGGAAAAGCGGCAGATCTCCTCCTGACGGAGGGAAACCCCCTATCGGAGATCGATCACATCCGCCGGGTGCGAGAGGTCTTCCGGGCAGGGCAATTTGTCGACGTGGCCACACTGGAGACCGGAGCGTTCCACCCTGAAGATCCGGTCAACGCCAGCCTCGTGGCCTATGCCAAAGGCATCTCACGGCCAATTGGAGCGCATCAGTGCTAGCCCCTCCCGAATGAGGCGGGGTCAGGCCGGGTTAGGATACTTTTTTGACCGGGAACCGCTTGTATACCACCATACGGTGGTCCATGTCATTCCGGTTTGGCGAATAGCGATTTCGTCACCATCTGAATAAAGAGAAAGGTTGAGAATGTCACGCAAGCTGATAGTTGGAATTGCGGTCATCGCTCTGTTGGTGGCTGCCTGCGGGGAAGACGAGGAGGCGGCTCCCGCCACCACCGCTGCCCCCGCAACGACAGCCGCCCCCGTGGAAGAGGCGCCGGAGGAAGCCCCGGAAGAAGAACCCGAGGAACCCAGCGGTCCTTACGAGGCCATGATCCGCCCGGCCGAGCAGCCCTGGAAGATCGGCTACGGTGACGGCCTGTCCGGTATCCCGTTCACCGACAGCGTCACAGACAACATCAACGCCATAGCCGCCGAGATGGGGGTGGAGATCGTCTACTGCGACAACGCCTACGACCAGGAGCGGACCGTGGAGTGCTCCAACCTGCTGGTCACCCAACAGGTTGACGGCGTGATCTTCGCCAACTGGATCGCCGGCACCGAGGAACTCATCGCCGGGATCTTCCACGACGCCGGAATCCCCTGCGTCTCCTACGACGGACCCCACCCCGGGTGCGTGGCATTCGGCCCCGACAACTACGAGGCTGGTGTTGCCGCCGGCCAATTCCTGGCCCAGTACGCCATCGACCAGGGATGGGACCCCGCCGAAACCGAACTTCTGCTGGTCTGGACACCGGACGTTCCGGTTCACAAGGCCCGCGCCGACGGCGCCACTGACGGCGTGCGCCAGTTGTTCGACATCCCGGATGAGAACATCCATGACATCCCCACCGAGGGTCTGACCGACACGCTGCCCAACGTGACCACCTGGGCGACCGGGAATCCCGACGCCAAGCACGTGCTCTGCTTCGGACACAGCGACCAACCCGGCGTGGACTGCGCGCTGGCCCTTGAGCAGAGTGGCTTCCTGGGCAACGCGGCCGCCGCCAGCCTGGGCGCCTCCGACGAGGCCCTGGTGGACCTGCGAGGCCGCTCCGACGACGAGTCGGTGTTCAAGGCCACCATCAGCTACTTCCCCGAGCGCTACGGCCAATACCTGGTGCCCGCCATCGTGGACCTGATCGAGGGCAAGACCGTCCCCGAACGGCTCATCCCCTCCGTCTCGCCGGTAACCCGAGACAACGTCGAGCAGTTGTATCCGGGCGGCGAGTTGGATGAAACAGCCATGG
>JAAXHN010000146.1 GCA_012270885.1 Acidimicrobiia bacterium
GGATGCGATCTCTATATTTCCACCTCCAGCGCCGGGGGAGGCCTGCAGATGATGGTGGCCGGAGTGGTCCGGTCGATGACGGCCGAAAGCGCCGAACGGGCCGCCCTGGGGGCCGGCTCCATCGTGATGGACGTCATCGCCCTCAACGACCGTCGCCTGACCCACGAGCGCATCGAACGCATCCGCCAGCTCCGGCCCGACATGATATTGATCGCCGGCGAGGTCGACGGCGCCCGCACCGACAAGGTGGTCAAGATTACCGAGACCATTGCGGCTGCCGATCCCAAGCCCCGGCTGGGGGCCGACTACCGCCTGCCGGTCATCTATGCCGGCAACCGCTCCCGCCGCGATGAGGTGACCCGGGTGCTGGGCGGCAAGACCAGTCTGAGCATTGTCGAAAACCTGCGCCCCACCCTGGAAGAGGAAGTCCTGCTGCCCGCCCGCGAGCGCATCCACGACCTGTTCCTGGAGCACGTCATGCAACAGGCGCCCGGCTACGCCAAGCTGATGGAATGGGTGGACGCCGACATCATGCCCACTCCGGCGGCGGTGGGGGCCATCCTCAAGCGGGTGGCCAATGAAGCCCGCATCAATGCCGTGGGGGTGGATATCGGCGGAGCCACCACCGACATCTTCAGCGTGTTCGGGGAGGAATTCAACCGCACGGTGTCGGCCAACCTGGGGATGAGCTACTCCATCTCCAACGTGCTGGCCGAAGCCGGACTGGCCAACGTCATGCGGTGGATGCCCTTTGCCATGGAGGAGCGCGACCTGCGCAACCGGATCAAGAACAAGATGATCCGGCCGACCACCATCCCCCAGACGGCCGAAGAGCTGATCTTCGAGCAGGCGGTCGCCAGAGAAGCGCTGCGCCTGGCCTTCATCCAGCACCGGTCCTTCGCCACCCGTCTGAAGGGGGTGCAGCAGCAACGCACCATCGCCGACTCCTTCGAGCAGGACGCGGGAATCGAATCCCTGGTGAAGATGATGGACCTGGACCTGCTGGTGGCTTCCGGCGGGGTGCTCTCTCACGCGCCCCGACCGGAGCAGACCGCCATGATGCTGATCGACGCCTTCCTCCCGGAGGGGATCACCCGCCTGGCCAAGGACAGCATCTTCATGATGCCCCACCTGGGCGTCCTTTCCCAGGTGCATGCCCGGGCAGCCACCGAAGTCTTCGAGAAGGACTGCCTGATCGTCCTGGGCACTTGCATCGCGCCCCGGGGCGCCGCCAAGCCCGGCAGGCCGGCTCTGGCCTACCGGCTGGAGCTTCCGGGAGAAGAGGAGAGGCGGGAGACTCTCCAGTTCGGCGAGATGCGCCGCCACCCATTGGAGACGGGAACCGAGGCTCGGGTTTACCTGGACCCCGCCCGCGATTTCGACCTGGGACCCGGAAAGGGCGTTCCCCTGGAAGCAACGGTCCAAGGAGGAACCGTCGGGCTGATCATCGATTGCCGGGGACGGCCCCTGTCGCTCCCCTCCGAACCGGTAGAGAGAACTGGAGCCCTGAAAACCTGGATCGAAGAAGTCGGAGTCTATTCCTCGGAGGCGATCCCCCACTGAAGCCATGGCCCACGCCTACACTCCCGGTCTCAAGGTGACCGAAAACGAATTGCTCCACCGGCGACGCATTCTGCCCATCCCCGGGGAGGTGGTGGTCGAGGAGGGAGCCCAAGTCCAGCCCCACCAAGTGGTGGCCCGCACCTTCCTGCCGGG
>JAAXHN010000147.1 GCA_012270885.1 Acidimicrobiia bacterium
GGTCACGTCCAGGGATGTGGTGTATGAGAGGGTTCCGCGTCGTCTCTGTTGTTGGGTTCTGTTCTAGCTGATTTGGGTTCTGAGTGCGACCTCCTCGGTGAGTTGTTGGGGTTCGGGTTCGATCAGTCGGATGCGGGCCTGGGCGAGGCTGTGGGCGCTCATGTAGCGGCGGGCGATGGCCCATTCGTCATGTTGTTCGGCCAACAGGGCGCCGGCGAGGCGAGTGATTGAGGCTCGGGTGGGGAAGATCCCGACGACGTTGGTGCGGCGCCTGATTTCTTTGTTGAGCCGTTCTTGGGGGTTGTTGGACCAGATCTGGCGCCAGTTCGCTTTGGGGAACCCGGTGAAGGCGAGTATCTCGGCGCCGGCCTGGTCGAGGTGGTCAGCGGCGGTGTCCATACCGAGATCGGTCAGGTGGTCGACCACGCGGCGGTGCTGGGCCCAGACGGATTCTGGGTCGGGTTGGGCGAAGATGGTGCGGACCATGGTGGCCACCATCGCTTCCGCGGTGCGTGGGACTTTGGTCAACAGGTTGCGCAGGTAGTGGGTGCGGCACCGCTGCCAGGACGCTCCGGGGAGGGTGGCTGCTATTGCGTCTCGCAGTCCTGGGTGGTCGTCTGAGGTGACCAGCTGCACACCGGACAGTCCCCTGGCGACGAGACTGCGCCAGAAGGCCAACCATGCGGCCCCGTCCTCGCCCGTGGCAATATCCAACCCGAGTATTTCTCGATGTCGGCCGTTGTTCACACCCACGGCCAGCAACAGCGCCACGTTCACCACCCGGCCGCCCTCGCGGCACTTGACCACCAGCGCATCAGCCCACACATACGTGTAAGGGCCCGCGTCGAGAGGTCGGTTACGGAACTCTGCCACGGTCTGGTCCAGCTCCCGGGCCAACTCCGACACCTGAGACTTCGACAGCGACGTAACCCCCAGCGCCTCGACCAGGCCCTCCACCTTACGAGTGGATATCCCCCGCACATACGCTTCGGTTACCACTTGCACGAACGCCCGCTCGGAGCGGGTGCGGGCATCCAGGAGCCATTCGGGGAAGTAAGAACCCCTCCGCAGTTTCGGGATCCGCAACTCGATCGAACCCACACGGGTGTCCCACCGCCGGGTCCGATACCCGTTCCGGCGGTTCACCCGATCCGGACTCTGCTGCCCCCAGGGCGCTCCACAGACCACATCCGCTTCCGCGGACATCAAACCCTGCGCGAAGCTACGCACCATCTCCCGCAACAAATCGTTGCCTTCCACCTCAAGCTGGTTGCGCAACCACACCAACTCGTCCATTCTTGTGTCGACCACCGCGTTACCTCCTCACGGTTCTCGGAATACCTCCGTGAGACTGACGCGGTGGTCACCTAAATCAAAGGACCCTCACCCCCCGTACACCACAAGAATGGACTCCACTACCGGCCATATCGTGGTGTTTCATCAACCGTTCCACCCGCTTGTGGTTCACCACCATGCCTCGACGGCGCAACTCGGCGCATACCCGGGGCGAACCATATGTCC
>JAAXHN010000148.1 GCA_012270885.1 Acidimicrobiia bacterium
ACGCTCGGCAAGCATCGCGACGAGAACCAGGATCACGACGAGAATCCCGCAGGCGGTGCCCAGCGGCTTCTCCTGCCACAACCTGATCAAGAAATCAGCCAGCCAGCCCCGCCGCCTGGATTCACCGGTCCGAACAAGCTGACCGGCGGGTGCTGTCTGCGCATCCCTGTTCCTACTCATACCGTACCCTCGGGTCCAGGTAGGGATAGATCAGGTCGATGAGGAGGTTGAGCAGCACCACCCCGGTGGCGAAGAACAGGTTGGTTCCCTGCACCACCGGGTAGTCACGGCTTTGCAGGGCATCGAGCATGAGGCGGCCGAGTCCCGGCAGGGCGAAGATGTTCTCCATGATCACCGCGCCCCCGACCAGGATCGGCATCTGCAGGCCGACCAGGGTCACCACCGGGATGAGGGCATTCTTGAGGGTGTGCCGGACAATCACCACCCGCTCCGCCATCCCCTTGGACCAGGCGGTGCGGATGTAGTCCTGCCGCAGCACCTCCAGCGTCATGGTGCGCGTCATCCGCATGGTGGCGGCGGCCATGGCCGTCCCCAGGATCAGGCTGGGGATGAAGAACCCCGCGAGATTGTCCAGGGGGTGTTCGGCGAACGGAACGTATTCCAGCGGCGGGGTCCAGCCCCACCAGATGGTCGGATAGATCAACACCATGATGGCCAGCCAGAAGTTCGGCGTGGCCAGGCCGATGATGGCGACCGAGCGTCCCAGGTAGTCGGCGGCGGTATCCTGGCGCACCGCCGAGTAGATGCCCACCGGCAGCGCGATCACGAGCCCGATGAAGATGGCCAGGAGGCCAAGCTCGATGGTGACCGGCAACCGGGAGAGTATCTCCTCCTCTACCGGCAAGTCGCGCCACAGTGATCGGCCGAGGCTGCCGTGCCGGAACATGTCGCCGATCCAGCGTCCATACTGCATCCAGACCGGCACNNTCCAATCCCAGCCGATGCTCAAGCGCTGCACGGTCCAGATCTCCGCCACCCTCCCATTGCATCTCGCTCAACATGGCGTCTACGACGTCGCCGGGGATGAAGCGCACGGTGAGAAAGACGATGATGCTCAGGAGAAACAGGGTGGGGATGACCAGCAACAAGCGCCTGATGATATAGGCTCTCACTGGGACACCTTATGCAATGAGTGAGGGATGCAATGAGTGAGGGCTGGGAGCGCGCTCTGAAGCGGCGCTCCGAATGCAACATCCCAGCCCCTGTGCACGGAGGTCAGTGGGGGCGCTAGCC
>JAAXHN010000149.1 GCA_012270885.1 Acidimicrobiia bacterium
AAGAAGCTGGCCTTCCTGGTGACCGGAGCGGGCACCGCGGCCTGGATGACCATCGGCAGCCTGCTCTTCGTCCTTTACGCTCCACGGGGTCCCCGCCCGGTGAACATAGAGGGGCTCAACGCTTTCGAGGTGCGCATCATCCCCATCACCTTCATGGTGGTCTCGGCCGTGGTGTTCATCGGCTTCCTCGTAGCCCTCCACCAATACGAAGAAGCCCGCGAAAAAGCCGACCTCTAAACCTTCTCTTTCCTTTACTCGACGACCACTATCGCCTCGTCTTACCCAACACTGCCCTGGATGGAGTTGGTATAGTGGCAATCATGTCGAAGCGGATGAGATTACTCGGCTATGTTGGGAAGGCTCCTCTCCTCGGCCCTGATAGCCGTCGGCGCACCCCCCCCCCCCGGCCACAGAACCCATCTCAAGACATCCACTAGGGTTTGTTTGACATCCGCGGCCGTGGCCGTGCTTGTTTTGTTGGTTGGCGTCCCATCGGCTCTGGGGCTAACGGCTTCGGACTTTGAGGATGTTCCGGAAGGTCATGTAGCCGAGTCAGCAATCAGGTGGGCAGCCGAAAACGGGATCACTGTTGGTGTGGGTGCCAACCGTTTCGGGATCGGTCAGACCCTCACCCGCTACCAGATGGTCGCCTTCCTGTGCAGAGCGTTCGATCCCGGCAGTTGCCAGAGTGGTGTGAGGGGCAGCGATAGTTTCGATGACGTGCCTGCCGATCACTGGGCCAACTACTCGGTCGGCTGGGCGGTCGACCACGGGATCACCACCGGGGTGAGCGCCACAGAGTTCGGCGGTTCCCAGACCCTTACCCGTGAACAAATGATCACGTTCCTCTATCGCGCCAAGGGGTCTCCGACCGGCGGATCGAACGGAAGCGACGTGTACCAGGACGCGCCGGACCGAAGCCATTGGGCCAACCTGCCGATCGGCTGGGCATACGACCAGGGAGTAACCGGTGGGATTGCAGCCGGGACCTTCGGATTCGGCACCAACGTGTCCCGAGAAGAAATGGTCCTGTTCCTCTGCCGAACAGTGGCGGCGGGCACCTGCCAACCATCACAACAACCCCTACCATCAAGCGTGGTCCCCACCTCCACCACTACCCCAACAGTTCCCCAGGATGGAGTTTCACCCACCCTGCCCGGCGCTCTAAGTTACGCCTTCAGTCCAGTGATCGGGGGGCTTGGGATGCACAAGGCCGACGGTGCGATCCAAAGGGAGATAACTGAAGGCTTTCCCTACGACGCTAGGAACTTCAGATGGTCACCAGACGGAACCAGAGTCGCCTACCGGATCCCTGGCCTTGTCTCGCCTTATTGGGTGGCGAATGCGGACTTGACCAACCAACGGCAACTTATCCGTGACGCCAGCGGGATTTCATGGTCACCCGACGGAACCAGACTCCTCCTTAGGCTCCACTGGAATGTTCAAGTCAGGCCGTCATCGTCTGTTCGGGTAGTCGGCGCCGATGGAACCGACCATGGAACTATTGACTACGGTTGGGGTGAGACCTTGGTGTGGTCACCTGACGGAACCAGAATTGCATTCTACAATGATCAGATAGCGAGGGACACGCCGGACATTGGTAGCGGTGTCTTTCTGGTGGATGCCGACGGTACCAACAGGCAACGAATCGTCACGGTGGTAGAACCCGGTACCTGCTGCCGGCAGGCCGATGGCAGTATCTTATATCCGCCCGGCACGGTCGCTTGGTCACCCGACGGAACCAGCATCGCCTATTCCTTTTGGGACGGGGTGGGTGGAAGAAGCGTAATATGGGTTGTAGACACCGATGGAACCAACCGACGGAAGGTTGCGGAGAATTTCGAGATTCCACAGTTGGCCTGGTCTCCGGACAGCACGAAGATCGCCTTCACTGACCGCGACTATCGCACCCTAGGGGGCAGGAACAACCGGCTTTGGGTCGTGAATGCCGACGGGACGGATAGAAGGATGATCGCCGGGAACGGGTATGATCCTGTGTGGGCACCCGCCGGGACTCGGATCTACTACTATGTCGATCCCCACCGTGAGGTCTGGAGCGTCAAAGCGGACGGAACCGACCGACGGAAGGTCGCTGAACACGTGGCCGACTGGGATGTCTTGGCGGACGGAGGGCTTGTGACAAGGTTGCGCCGTCAGGAAATCTGGGTGGGGAGCCTACATGCACCCAGCCAAGGCCAAAACAAACTGGCCGAGGGCCCTTGGGTGGGCTGGTCACCTGACGGAACCGTCCTTTACTACTGGGTTGATGGACATTTTGATCGGACCAGCGAGCTTTGGTCGGTTGGCCGGGATGGCGCCAACCGACAAAAACGCGCCAACCTGGCGTTCAATCCCATGCCTGACAACACGAGACCTCGGCTGGGCCCGGTAGATTTGTCATCGGACGGCACCCGTATCATCTACCGTGAGCAGGGGGAAAGCCGCGGTACATGGGTGATGGAAGTCGACGGATCGAACGCCCGGTTCCTCGAACATCACTCCTACCAAGACCCTGTGTGGTCGCCCGACGGAACCAGAATTGCCTACGGAAAGAAGGGCGAGATTTGGGTGGGGGACGCCGACGGCACCGACCCGCGGCAGGTGCTCGAGGGTGACAGACATGTGTGGTCGCCCGACGGGACCCGAATCGGCTACCGACATGGCGGCCACCTGTGGGTGGCAAACTCCGACGGAACAGGTCAACTGAAGATCGCCGCCGAAGGCGCCATTCTTTTGGGTTGGTCGCCCGACGGACTCAGGGTCATCTATCTCGTTCCGTTCCTGGCAACACCGGACAGGGCGGACTGGGGCATCTGGGTGGTCAACTCCGACGGAACCGGCCCGCAAAGACTTACGGACAGCCGAGGCGATTACCCGGCCTGGTCACCGGACGGGACCAGAATCGTTTATCAATACGGCAACGATGTGTGGGTGGCCAACCCCGACGGAACCGACCGTCGAAAAATAGCTGAAGATGCCTTTACGCCGGGTTGGTCGCCCGACGGAACAACCATCACCTATAAGCGCGATGGCGCGACCTGGTTTACCGACACCAGCGGAAGCTACCACCGACAAGTCACCCCTAAGGGCACCGGCAGGTTGCTGTGGACGCCATGGCCGTAACCCATCTCAATGCTCGCAGAGCTGCGGTGGGCGGTCGGTTCGGTTTGGGGTTTGCAGGGCCGTTTGGTGGTGAACTCGGCCAATACGACGTCCCCCAACACCTCAACGTGCTCGGGCATACGCACTGTCCGTCCCAGACCGCGGAGGGCTTTTCGATGCGTGGTTACCGCGGCGGTACGCCACCACCGTTGAGCGAGATAGTGGATAGCTTTCTCAACCACTCCTTAACGTTGAGGACGATACGGTGGACACGGATCCACCCCCACCCCGTAATACTTCGCTACTCCCACAAAGGACGGCTGTATGCGACCGGTGCCCGGGACTATCACAGTGGCTATCCGATCCACCCGCCACCGCCGAACAGTGCCTCCCATGCGCCGCAACACCGCATCGATGCCCTCTATCAGGTGGGGTTGGTCCTGGCTCGAAGTGACCCAGGCGCCAAAAGCGCCCGAATGTGACAACACACCAGCCAGCACCAACACACGGGACCCCCAAGGAGCGTCCCCGAGTTCCAACCAGTACCGACTGGCACTCCTCACCCGGTGGATGATCAACAATCGCGGTGGGACCACCCCTGGCACAGGCACCACACGACGGTCGCAGACCCCGATCTCTGATCTTCCGCACCAACGTGGGATAGCCCTGCGTATACCCCAACCCCACCAGTTCGTCGAACAACACCGTCCCCCACACATGGGGATCATCAAACGGGCGCTGACGCACATAAGCCTCGAACGGATCGAACGGATCCAACTCCGCCGGGGTTCGCTCTCCCGGGATCTTGCTACCCCAGCAGCTTGGAGAGAGCCCTACCCAACAACGGGTATTCGCCCCCAGAAGGTGAGGAATTCAGTGATCGAGAGTGGGGAATTTCAGTGATCGCCAACAGGGGCACGGGAGGCAACTGCTCGAGTTGG
>JAAXHN010000150.1 GCA_012270885.1 Acidimicrobiia bacterium
CCAGACTGGAGGGGTTGCTCCGCGAGTTGGCCGCCAAATCCCGCTGGGATCCCGCCTTGGCGGAGCGGCTGGTGCTGGTGGGCGAGGAGACGCTCTCGAGCCGGCTCGCCGAAGAGGAGGACTCCCCCGCCGAGCCCCGCCACCTGGTTGTCACGGCCCGGTCCGCGGCTGGCGGGGTGGAGCTGGAGTTCCTGTGCGGCTCCGACCGGGAGAACCTGGAGGACCGGCTGTCCTATGTGGGAGACGCCCCGGAGATACCCGACGCGCGGGAGTTGTCGTTCCGGCTGCTGAGGCACTACGCCTCCTCGGTCCGCCACCAGAAATACCACGACGTCGACATCGTCACCATCAACGTGGCGGGTCCCCGCTGACCCGATGTAGCGCCGACCCACACCGCGAACGGACAACCTCACAACAAAGAATGGAAACCGTCTCCTGCCGTGTCTCGCTTTTGCTGTCAGGCTGTCAATTCGTGTCTAATCCCTTACCGGCGGTTATCAGCCGAACAGCCCCAGCAAGGCAATCATCGCCCCGATAACGGATACCCCCATCACCAGCCACCCGCGGAGGCTTCTCTCCAGCCCGTCCATCCGATCGGCCAGCCTGGACTCCACCCCGCCAATCTTCTCAACCAGCCTCGTCTCCGTTCTGGCCACTTCAGTGCGCACCTTCTCCACCTCCAGGCGAACCCCATGGATCTGATCAGTCATGTCCGCACGAAACTTCTCCACATCAACCCGCACGCCACCAACCTGATCCATCATCTCGGAGCGAACCTTCTCCACCTCCAGGCGAACCCCCTGAATCTGGTCCCTGAGACCGCCGCCCCCGTCGTCCCTCTGTTTCCAGACTTCGGCTTCCGCCATCGTTACACCCCTTTCCCTATCGGTGCCCTCCTCAAAGCGCACCCCTCTACTGCCACATCCAAATATAGAGGCACCCCGACGCGGACCCATGCCCCAGACGCCATCTATTAGCCTGACCCCTCCATGGAGATGTTCGATCTGACCGGAAGGGTGGCCGCGGTCACCGGAGGGAACCGGGGGATCGGCCTGGGGATGGCTCGGGGGCTGGCCAAGGCGGGCGCTGCGGTGGCGGTGTGGGGCCGCTCCGACGACTACAACCAGGCCGCGGTGGACGAACTCGAGAGCCTGGGCGCCGAGGCCCTTCCCGTGCCCTGCGACGTCTCATCGGAACAACAGGTCGACGAAGCCCTCCAGGCCACCCTCGAGCGGTTCGGGAGGATCGACGCCCTGTTCGCCAACGCCGGCATCGGCCGGAGCGCCACGTTCCCCGACCTCTCCACCCGAGCCTGGGAGCGGATGATGAGCGTCAACGCCACCGGCACCATGCTCCCGGTCCGCGCCGCCACCGCCCGGATGATCGACCAGGGCGAGGGAGGCTCGGTCGTGGTCACCTCGTCCGTCGCCGCCCACTTCGGGATTCCCTACCTCCCCCACTACGCGGCCAGCAAGGCCGCCCAACTGGGACTGGTCAAGACCCTGGCGGTCTCGCTGGCGCCCCACCGCATCCGCGTGAACGCGGTCAGCCCGGGATGGGTCGCAACCGAGATGACCGGGCTGCAACGACAGAACGACGACTTCAACCGCTACATTAAGACCCGCGTCCCTCTGGGGAGGTGGGGAGCCCCAGAGGAGTTCGAGGGAATCGCCGTCTACCTGGCCTCCGACGCCTCCGCCTTCACCACCGGCACAGAGATCCGCATCGACGGCGGCTTCTCCGTCTACTGAGGCGCAGGGCCGTCTACTTCCATTCCCAACCGATACTCCCTGGGGAGAAACCCTCCGCCCGGTCTCAGATCCAAAGTCGAGGTACGGCCGTGGGTCTTATCTTCGACGTTTGCGGGTGGTGGCAACGTCGGCCAGGACTTCATCGAGGACCTCTGGCAGTATGTGCAGTCCGAGGTCTTCTGTGCGTTTGGTCATACACCGCTCGCGTATCCGGTCCCAGTTCACACGCTCGTAGGTTGCTTCCGCCAGACAGGACCTCGTCTCGCGTGATGTCGGTTCGCTCCGTGGCCTGGACGAGACGGTCCATCATCAAGTCATCGACCGAGATGACCCGCAACTCATGCCCTCCTACCTCTACCAACTCTGGCGGGTCTTCGCCCATGAGCACCGAATCCGGTACTTCCACCAACAAGCCTTCCCATGTCCATGCGTGCAGCCAGTGTCTGCCCCGGCGTTCAAACCCGGCCTCTTCGAGAACCTGTAGGTCACGAGGGGTGATCCGACCAACCATGTCTACATCCGTAGGGCGGCTCTGCTCCGTGTGCACTACTTGGGCGCCTCCGCCCACCAGGATCATCGGATGCTCCACCAACGCGTCGAAGGCCGCCGCCGAGTAAAGGATCCACTCAGGGGAGCCGAACGTCGCCTTGCGAGCCCGCTCGAGGAGTTCAGCGGGGCTCAAGGCCACAGAATTGTTCTTCCAAGGTGGTGTCGATACCGCGGGCGCGTTTCCACGCCAACCTGCCTTCGATATTTCTCGTGGTGGGTCGGCCCGCCTCTATCAGGCGCTGTTTGCCCCGCCTCGCCCGAGCAAGCGCCTCCTCCAGTGTCAGGATCTTCTGTGGCCGGGGAGGGGTATCTGCAGGTTCCATAGGTGAAATCGCTCCTCGCCCACCCCATTTTACCCCGCCCCCGGCAAGACCGGGGGCGGGAATTGGTCCCTTACCCCTGGGGAATAGAAGGTGCTGCAGGGTGGAGACACGGACCGGGGTGTCGAGGGAATCGGGTCTTTCCACAACGGCGGAGAGCTCTAAGATCAAGGATCAGCCTGCCGGTCCGGCTAGTAGGCGCTGGCCGAATGTAGCCGATATACCGCGGTGACGGGACCCCGGAACGCACGGGGTCCCTTTCTTTGTCTGGACAAGGTCTCAACGCCCTCGAGGAAGCATCGCGAACTTCACAGCCCCCGCGGGCGTAATCCTTTAGGGGGAGGATCGGGCTACAAAGGTTGGGATGTAGCTTCACCGTCCCTCGCTCACGGCAAGGTGTGAAAAAACGCACTCGACGACCCGGGTTGTCGCCCCGTAGAGGGCGTAACGGTCAGGCTCGTAGCGGTTCCTTACACAGAAAAGGACTCTGACCTGGTGTTTCAGTGTGCGGAACGCCTCTGGAAAGCGGCCGGCGAGCCCCGGCGCTCCCCGCCCAAAATGTATCTACCAGGTGTAACGGTTTGCCTAGGATAGAGTCTTGAAACTTGTCGGGAGCAGTGTGTGACGTTCGTTGAGTTACGAGGCTCTCGATTTGGTAAATGCAAGCTTGCTATAAGGAGGTAAGTAAACTTATGTTTGCTTCTTTGAGC
>JAAXHN010000151.1 GCA_012270885.1 Acidimicrobiia bacterium
CCGCCGTCCCACACCGCCAACTCCGAGATGGGCCCCACGTGGAAGGTGTAATCGCCGCCGTCTGAGTATTCGGTTCCGTCGGTGCGGGTCGCCAATGTGTGGAAGTTCACCACGTAGGTTCCCAGGGTGGAGAACTCGAGGAAATAGTCGTTGTGAATGTCATAGGTATTTGCCAGACTCAAGGGTGATCTCGTGTGCGTGTGGCTCGGAGGAGCGGGATCATAGAACGTGGATGCAGTGGAGCTGTTGTCGTGGCGGACCTTGACCCGCCCCGGCGGCGCCGCCCCGTTCACTCCGCTCACGCTCACGGTGCGCACGACATTGCTCCAGTCGGCTATCTTGTTGTTGAAGTTCGTCCGGGAAAAATAAACTCTCGGGCCTTCAAGGTTGTCCGAGCCTGACTCATACCGGCCAGTCTGCCAGGAGACGACGCTCCCATCCGTAACGCTATGGCTGTTGGCATCATACTGGCGGCCCTGGGGGTCGCCCACCCGGACGATCACCGATTCCTGCTCAAGGTAAGTCAGTCCTGAATATCCACCAAGTCCGAACGAGTCGCGCCGCTGAAGGGCAGGAAGCGAAACCTCGCCATGGTCCACCCGGACAAACAGTTCGAGCGCGTCTGCACTGCCGCATGGAGGGGCGGTGATGCCGACGCAGTCGTGGAGCCACCAAAGAATAATCCCCTCGCCATCATTCTTCACCATCGCCACCGTCGGGTCATCGCCCAGGCACACGGTGGTGGCGTCGTTCACGTGCCTATCCGCGTCGAGCGCGAAGGCGGGAAGGGCGTGCACAATCGTCGCCGTCAGGCAGCGCTGCTCCAGGGGAATGTCCTCGGCGGTGACGGTGACCGGCACCGGCAAGATATGCCTTTTTGCAACGCCGATGTGTCCCGCCTCCCAGATGCCGGTGGCGGAGTCAAAGGGCCTGCCGGCTGGCGCCTGCAGCGTGGACGAGATGGCCAGGCCCGGCGAGAGCTCGATCTTGACCTGCACATCCCATTGCTCACCGATAGTTGACGTAACGACAGGGCCGGGAAATAGGTAATTGGCGACTGCAACCTCAAAGGTTGTCAGCGTATCCAGCTCGGGCCTCCGGTCGGTGACGCGAGCCTGTACGCCGACCTCCACATTTGGCCAGAACAGCGCGGACCCTTCCACCACGTACCAGGCCTCGGTCTCGTTATTCACTGGAGAGGGCGGCGACTCTCCGGAGAGACTTGGCTTAACGAGTTCAGCATGAAGGCGGAATGGAGTGGCTTGTGCAAAAGAACCGCTAGGCAAGAACGTACCGGCGCTAAAGATCGCCCGCGCACTGCCAGACGGCGGTAGGAGGGGGATGGTCCACAGCCCGGTGCTGACGTCAAATTCCCCTCTAGTGAGCTGGGGGCTGCCTCTGTGGGTTCCGCTCAGTTCTTGTCCGTTCACCGTGACGGTGGTGCGAACGACTACGTTATGGGCCGCTACCGGCGGGTGACCGGGAGTTTGATTGTTATGTACCGTGACCGTCCAATACAGACCGGCGGCAGTGGGGTGAGCCGGGGAACTTTCCAGGACGAGGTCCATCGCTGGGAAGGGGGGATCCCCGGAGACAGGACTAGCCGTGATGGTCGCCAGGGCGACCACCACGGCCAAGAGGCACAGTGAAACCAGCCTAAGGACCACGACGCCTGTGCCCATCGCCGAATTCTACCGGCTGCCCCAGGTTACCGTGACGGGGTAGGCGTCAATCCAGACGGTGGAGTACCCCCCGGAACCGTCTGGCTCCTCGTAGGTGGCATAGAACCCCACCGTTTCCGTTGTTTCGGTGTCGCGCCGGATGGCGTGGGTTGTTGCCGGTCCGCTGGTGGTGCCCTCGGAGTCGGTGAAGTGGTAGCTCACGTCATACCCTTCGCCGAAGTCCGTTACCACGGCGGTGAAGGTCACCGTCTCGC
>JAAXHN010000152.1 GCA_012270885.1 Acidimicrobiia bacterium
GTACCGGCGATCTGCGAGGAACTCGAGGAGTACGCACACGAGCAGATGTTCGTGCTCGAAGCAGGGGATCCGGTGCTGGTAGTGACATCGCGAGGGGCATCACACCGGAGGGCAGTGGAGATCGCCGACGGTGTCTCCGACTTGGCGGGCGACCCGGTCATCGTGTCAGAACTCGAGGCCCCGGACCTCGCTGGTCATCGAGTGCTTCCGGTCGCGCCGCTGGCAGAACCAGTCGAGGAGGTAACCGCGTTGACCCATCTCATGCCTTTGCAGCTCTACGCGCTCCACCTGGCGCTTGCTAGGGGACAGGACCCCGACCGCGTCAGGTACTTCGCGGTGAACATGCGCCTGATCGGCCAGGGCAAAACGACCCAGGACGCTGACCGGTAGGTGTTTTCGGAAGACCCGTCTTCAACCATCAAGCCGTCCCTGGGAGGTTTCGTGGGATCGGGCGCTGTTGGCACAACCCGGTTGGTCGTTGATGGATCGCCGGAGGCCCCCGCTGGAAATTCGTCATTGGTGGCGTGTAGTTTCTATTCACATGACCGCGCATATGCCGGAGACCTCGATGGTTGCACATGCTGAAGCTCAAAAGACCGAGTCACTACTGGGGCGGGGCATCTACGACATCGCCGAGGCAGCCCGGATTGTCCGGAGACACCCTGATACGGTTGCAGGTTGGACCCGGGGCACCGATCCCCTGCACCGTGTGGAGAGTGACCGGATCATCTCTTTCCTTGACCTGATCAGCCTTTGGGTGATTTCCGAGTTGATCAGGCGTGGCGTTCCGCGACGGGAGATCACGGCAGGAGGAGAGTACGTGGCCGGGAACGTCGGTACGAACTACCCTTTCGCCCACCAGGATCTAGCCACTGTAGGCGCCGGTTTCTTTGGCAAGTTCAAGGAATGGGTCGACGTGGGCAAGGGCGGTCAGGGATCCTTCCCGGTAGTGATCAAGGAGCTACTGAATCCGATCGAGTTCGGTTCCGACCTCCACGCTTCCATCTGGCGGCCGACAAAGGGCGTGTGGCTCAACCCCAGAGTCCAAGCGGGCGCGCCGTGCATTGATGGAACCCGGGTTCCCACAAGACTGGTAGCCGACCTCGAAGCTGTGGGCGACCACATCGAGGACATCGCGGACGACCTGAGCCTGGACATCAACCAGGTACGCGCTGCCCTCCAGTATGAGCTCGCTGCCTGAGGGTCGAAGACAGCGGCGTAGACCTCCCCGACCTCGCCTCCTATTCGATGAGAACCTTCCTTGGAGAGTGGCCAGCGCGCTGCGGGAACTCGGATACAACGTCAGTTATGTCGGGCATGAGAAAGACGGCGCTCCTCCTCGAGGCTCCTCCGACCAGACGATCATCGACTATGCCCGATCTACCAACCAGGTAGTGGTCACCTCGAATCACGACATGATTCTGCTCTGCCTGGAAGAACCACGGCCGGTGATCTGGTTGGATCCCCACGGGAGTCAGATCACTCGGGTGTCAACGTCGGGTGAATACTGAGCACTTCTAGCCGGTCGATAATTGCGCGGTTGTTCGGCAGTTTTCGATGACCCTGGGCCGTTTGGTCGGTTCTGGGGAGGAAAGGATGTATGAAGTGCATGATTGGGCTGAGGTCCATCGGCTGTTCCACCGGGAGGGTCTCTCGAAGTCGAGGATCGCTGGGCGGCTGGGTATGAGCCGTAACACGGTGGCGCGGCTGTTGGGCCTGGATGAGCCGCCCCGGTATCGGCGGAAGCCTCGAGGGTCGAAGCTGGACCCGTATAAGGGTTCGATCGGGGTGATGCTCGAGAGGGATCCGAGGGTGCCGGCGAGGGTGGTCTTCGAACGGTTGCGTCGGGAGGGCTACGACGGCGGCATTACGATCCTGAAGGATTACCTGGCCCGGGTGCGTCCCCCGAGGCGGGAGCCGAGGGTGTATCAGCGGACCAGCTATCTGCCGGGGGAGTTGGCGCAGTGCGACTGGTGGCAACTGCCGATATCGGCTCCGGTGGGTGGTGGCGCCACGCGGAAGGTGTATGGGCTGGTGACCACTCTGCCGCATTCTGCTGCTCACGCGGCGGTGTTCTGTCATTCCAAGACGACAGCTGACTTCAGCGAAGCGTTCCTCAGAACACTCCGACGCCTCGGTGGTGCTCCCGAGGCGGTAGTGGTCGATCGGGATACCTCGATTGTGGTGCCCAAGTCCCGCCCGGCACGTGTTCATGACCCGGTGGCGGCTCTGTTGGGGGCGTTGCGGATCCGCCCGATCGTGCTGTTGCCCCGCCGGCCCGAATCCAAGGGCCAGGTCGAGCGGACTATCGGCTATCTAGAGCGCTCATTCCTCCCGCTCCGCTCCTTCGAAGCGATCGGCGATGTCCAAGCCCAGCACGACCGCTGGGCTCAAGAAGTCGCGTTCGAGCGTCACCACCGAAGAGTCGGCGCCAAAGTGGCCCACGCCTGGGCTGCGGAGAGGAGCCACCTGTATCCGTTGCCTGACCCACTGCCCGATACCGACCGTCGTATCGAGGTGCGGGTGAGCCGGGACGGGTTCTGCCGCATCGGCGATGTTGACTACTCGACACCACCCGAGCTAGCAGGCCGGCGGGTGAGTGTCCGTGTCTCCCATCGGGAGGTAGTGATCCACGTCGACGGCCGCCAAGTCGCCCACCATCGGCGCAGCTATACCCCTGCTGATGTCGTCTTGGACCCCGCTCATGCCCAGGCGTTGCGTATCGCTCGCCGAGCCCGCACCCGACTGGCAAGAGCCGACGCGGACATTCCCGAAGTCGATCTGGCATGCTACGACGCCCTGATCGAGGCCTGCTGATGGGTGGTCTCAACTCAGAAGTGGCGTTCCTCTCCAGAGCTCTCAAGATGCCCCGCATCCGCCAAGTCGCCCCCGGCCTGGCCAAGACAGCCCGGGCTGAGGGATGGGATCCCCTCGAGCTGTTGGTCAAGGTCCTCGCCGAGGAAGTCACCGCCCGCGAAACCCATGGAGGAGAAAACCGCATCCGCGCGGCCAGATTCCCCCAGACAAAGACCCTCGACGATTTCGACTTCGCCCACCAACGATCAGTGTCCCGAGCTCAGATAGCGCACCTCCATCAACTCGACTTCGTCCGAGAAGCCCACAACGTGATCTTCTTGGGCCCACCCGGCACCGGAAAAACACACCTCTCCATCGCCCTGGGAGTCCAAGCAGCCCGCCGCGGTTACCGAGTCGCGTTCGCTACCGCCACCCAATGGGTCACCCACCTCTCCGAAGCCAAGACCAGAGGCAACCTCACTCAAGAACTCGAACGCCTCGCCAGAATCCCCCTCATCGTCATCGACGAAGTCGGATACATCCCCTTCGACCCCGAAGCCGCCTCCCTCTTCTTCTCCCTCATCTCATCCCGCTACGAACGCAAATCGCTCATCGTCACGTCCAACAAGAACTTCTCCGCCTGGGCGGAGATCTTCGGCGACGCCGTAGCCGTCGCAGCCATGGTCGACCGCCTAGTCCACCATGCAGACGTCATCGTCCTCAAAGGACAGAGCTACCGACTCAGAGGCAAACGAAAGGAGATCACGCACTAACCAACCCCCACGAAACCGCACAGTTTTCAACCGGCCAAAACCGCGCAACAATCAACCGGCCTTGACACTCGGGATGAGATGGTCGTCCTCGTGTTTAGAGCGGCGCGTGAGTGGGAAGGTATGTTGCAGAGCGCGACCGGACCGGTATGCATCCGTGCCCTGCGAACCAAGAACGAGAGCTTGTCGGTCGAGCGCGCTGTCCACCTGGTGCAACAGCGTATGAAGCGGATAGCAGCGAAGAAACGAGGGGAACCAAAGCCCAAGCCACTCGGACCGCTGTTCGAATCCACCTCCAAGTGAATCGCCTGCATGTGGCGGTCCTCCGCAGGTGCGAGAGCCCATAGCGGGTATCCGACACACCCGATTCCCGGTTTTGCACGCTACCGATTCCTGTTTTCGCACATGACCTGATCCCGCTGGCGCCGAGGCAGGCATTCGTCGGTAGCCGCCACCCGAAGTACTCAGGGGTCACCGTCACGCTCTCGTCGGCCTCATAGCCTCGCGATGAAGCAAGGCTAGATCAGGCTTAGGTGAGGGTCCGGGCGCCGAGCCGGTGGTACGTCTGGCGTAGTCGGGGGGTGATGTGGCCGTCCGCTAGGTCGGCTTGGGGACCCTTTGCAGCCCATGGCGGGGTTTCACTTGAGGTAATTGGAAGTGACATCGCTCGACCCAGGCTTCGTTACGGTGACGTAGGCGCCGGCACCGATGAGCGAAGCGAAGTTGATAAAGCACTCTCTGGTGATGGTGGCTGACCCGTCGTTGCCTACGGTGACGGTGAACGTCCACCAGGTTGCGCTCGGTATGTTGGCCCAGCCGTCGTGGGAGCACGCCACCGTGTAGGTG
>JAAXHN010000153.1 GCA_012270885.1 Acidimicrobiia bacterium
TCGGCTGGCGCACCTCACGAGACGGGTGATGGTGGTGAGAGCGACCCCAATTTTTCGGCGCTGGTGCGCCATCGGGGAGGGTTAGCCATTTCACCTCACAGTTCACGGTTAACCTCCCCTTGGACGGTCACTCTCACCACAGTAATCCCTGGCGGGAAGGCCGAAATGGCGAAGACCCAGAGCCGGGTTGTCCTGCTCAATCAGGCTTTAGTTGCCGCCAGTCTTTGAGCCTTGCTCTCTCGGCGCAACAAGGGCGAGGTCGTGTTGCCAGGCCTGGCGCGGTCAACCGATCCCCCGGACCAGGTAGCGAGCTCAGTCGTCCATTAGGACACGCCGGCGCTCGAATAGGTCGGAACGGGCATAGGCCGCTTCAACTCTATTCCGGACCACATGCGCCAGGGCCGCCTGGATCACCTCCCGGGGATGGTCCGTCTTCATCCATTCGGGAATACCGGTCACGGTCGCGATCCCGGAACACGCGGGGATGAATTGGAGGAGGAAACAGGTTCACCCAATCTCCGTGGAATGATTGACGATTTCCGCCTCCCGGGGTCACGGACGTGGCGTCGTATGGGTGGCCACCTTACAAACGGGGGGTGGCGCACGTAGGTGGCTCACCAGGTGGCGCACGCTTTTGACCACCACAACGCCTTTCTCTCAGAGGGCGCCCCTCTCTCCTGTGGTCGGGGCCTTGACTGGAAAGCCGCAGTGGAAGCGGGTTGGCACGGATTCCCCGCGTCGGCTGCGACCAAGCGAAGCGAGGCTGCGCCTCGCGTGTCCGCCCTTCCGCGGGCCGCGGCGGCGCGCCGCACGGGAGGGAAGAAGGTGGAGGGAGCGACCCCATGCTTTTTGGCGCTGGTGCGCCACCGGGCAGGGGAGATGGTGCACTCCAAAGTTCACCATTTCCCCCCCCGTTTTTGGGGTCGCTCCCTCCACGGTGATCCCTGGCGGGAAGGCCATCGAGTGCTTTTTCACGCTCATGGTGGATGCGTGTGTCTCCGTATAGCGTTGTACCCTGATTGTCACTGTATGTGTTGTAATGTGTCTTAATGTCGCACCGTGTACCGCTTCGTATCCGCGTCTCTCCCGAAACCCGTCAACGTCTCCAGCGCCCCCGCACCCTGCGACACCTCAACGTCGGCTCCTGGCTGCGCGCACTCATCGACGAGGCCCTCGAAGAACAGCAAACCACAGATGGCCTAGAGGCCGAGACGGGCAAGCCTGGAGCATGCTCACAACCCGATATCTCCGATCCGAAGCGGGGGCAGCTTGCCATCCCGCTTGACGGTCCTGGAGGAAGAGTCTTCGGGGTCGAATGATCGCAAGAGTTGGGTCCGCCAGTAACCGTTCGGTCGTG
>JAAXHN010000154.1 GCA_012270885.1 Acidimicrobiia bacterium
CATGAGTCCGGGGGAACTGTACGAGCGGACCCCCGACGGCGAGGAGCGGATGCTTACCGACTTCAACCGGGAGATCCGCTCGGGGGGCGGATTGGTGAGTCCCACCTTCTTCCAAGCGGAGAGCGCACCCGGAGTCGATGTGGACGCGTGGGTGTACGTGCCCGACGGCGAGGGCCCCTTCCCGGTGCTACTCAACATCCACGGAGGCCCCGCTTCGGAGTACGGCTTCTACTTCTTCGACGAGTTCCAGGTCTACGCTTCTGCGGGCTACGCGGTGGTCGCCGCCAATCCCCGCGGCTCGGAGGGCCGAGGCCTCGAGTGGCTACGGGCGGTGATCGGTCCCGGCTGGGGCGAGGTCGACATCGAGGATGTCACCGCAGTCCTCGACGAGGCTCTAAGACGGGACACACGCCTCGATCCCTCCCGCCTGGGGATCATGGGAGGCTCCTACGGGGGGTTCCTCACCGCGTGGACGATCGCCCGCGATGACCGCTACCGGTCGGCGGTGGTGGAACGGGCGCTGATCGACTGGGAGTCTTTCGCAGGGACCTCGGACATCAATCGAGACTTCTCGGGGTTGTACCTGCACCCGGCCACCGCCTGGGACCATGAAGCTTTGTGGGAGGCCAGCCCCCTCCCCGCCGCCCGCCGCATCAGCACCCCTACCCTCATTATCCACTCCGAGAACGACCTGCGCTGCCCGATCGGCCAGGCTGAGCAGCTCTTCGCGGCTCTCCTGCGTAAGGGGATCGAAGTCGAGATGGTCCGCTTCCCCGACGAAGGCCACGAACTGAGCCGCAGCGGGGCGCCCCGCCACCGCGTGGAGCGTTTCGAGTACATCCTGGCCTGGCACGCCAGCCATCTTTAGCGACCCGAAGAAGGGATCAGGGACGCCCTGTTTCCTCTTAGTTAATCCCGACACCGGTTCCGGCGTCAGGTGATAACGAGAGTCAGGGTCTCGGCCACCAGTGCGGGACGGTCGGTTCCCTCGATCTCCACCGTCACCATCCGCTTGATGAGATACTGTCCGGGCCGCCGCTCGGTGACGTCCGACAGGGCCACCCGGGCCCGGATCCGGCTGTTTACGAGGACCGGCGCCAGGAAACGGACCTTTTCGGTGCCGTAGTTGATCTCCACCTTGGCGCCCTCCGGCAGGAGCTTTGCTCCCGAACCGAGATGGGGCAGGAGCGAGAGCGTCAGGAACCCGTGGGCGATGGTCACCTCGAAGGGTGATTCGGCGGCGGCTCTGGAGGGATCGGTATGGATGAACTGATGATCCAAAGTGGCGTCGGCGAATGCGTCGATACGGTCCTGGCAAATGGTGAACCACTCCGAGACGCCGATCTCGCTGCCCACCATCTCCATCAACTCCGCCACCGTGACAGTCTCCTTCCTCATCAACGGCTCCTCTCACCTGAGCGGGGCGCCTGGAAAGCGGGGATCCCGGTGAGGGCGTTGCCCAGGATCAAGGTGTGTATCTCATGGGTCCCCTCATAGGTGTACACCGTCTCCAGGTTCGCCACGTGCCTCATCACCGGGTAGTCAAGCGTGATCCCGTTGGCGCCCAGGATGCTTCTGGCTGTCCGCGCCACCGCCAGCGCGTCGCCCACGTTGTTGTACTTGCCGACCGAGACCTGCTCGGGCGTCAGCTTGCCTTCCTCCCGCAGGCGCCCGATCCGGATCGCCAGCAGGGTCCCCCTCTGGACGGCCACCATCATTTCCACCAGCTTCGACTGTGTCAGCTGGAAGGAGGCGATCGGAGTGCCGAACTGTGACCGCTCCGAGGCATAGCCCAGCGCGGCTTCATAACAGGCGCGTGCCGCCCCCATTGCGCCGAATACGATCCCCAGCCGCGCCTCGGTCAGACAGGAGAGCGGCCCTCTCATGGTCGCCACTCCCGGCAGCATCATCTCCTCAGGCAGCCGCACCCCTTCCAGGACCAAGGCGGAGGTGACCGAGGCCCGCATGCTGGCTTTGCGGTCTATGGGGTGCGCTGAGAACCCCGGAGCGTCGGTGGGCACCAGGAACCCACGGACCCCTTCGGGCGTCTTGGCCCATATCACCGCCAGGTCGGCGATTCCCCCGTTGGTGATCCAGGCCTTGGACCCGTCTATCACCCAGTCTGGCCCCACCCTGCGGGCGGTGGTGCGCATAGAGGAGGGATCGCTTCCCGCGTCCGCTTCGGTCAGGCCGAAGCATCCCACCACCTCTCCTCTCGCCATGCGGGGAAGCCACTCGGCCTTCTGCTCGGGGGATCCGTACTTCCAGATAGGGAACATGCACAGAGACCCCTGCACCGAGATGAAGCTGCGCAGCCCGGAGTCACCCGCCTCCAGTTCCAAGGCGGCCACCCCGTATTCCACCGGCCCGAGACCGGCGCAGCCATAGCCATCCAGGTTCATCCCGAACATGCCCATCCGGGCCATCTCGGGAATCAGGTGGGTCGGGAACTCCCCCCCTTCCCACCACCCCCCGATCTCGGGAAGCACACTCCTGTCAACGAACTCCCGTACGGTCTTGCCGACCAAGCGCTCGGAATCGGTGAGCAGCCCGGCCGTGTCCAGGAAGTCAAGAGGGTCAGGCGCCATCAGATCCGCCTCACCCATTCACGCACAATGAAATGCACCGTCGAAACGTCGTCCCTGCGGTCGCAGCGACTACTTCTTGTTCTTATGGCGATTCGCCTTGCGCCGCTTGCGATACTTGTGCCGCGACATTTTTCTGCGACGCTTCTTGACTAGCGAGCCCATAACTGGCTTCCTCGTTGACCGATCGGAACAAATATGCCGACCCACCCCTGCCGACAAGACACTTCAAAGAATAGCGGCCCTTGGCGGGCGACCGGAAACCAGCCGAGGGTTTTTTGGGCCAAGCCTGCCCCAGGAGCACCGGAAACCGCATGGTGAGCCTAGTTTCGATCAGACGATCCCCCGGGAGGCTATGCGAGGGCGGACTATCTCCACCTGATCACCCAGGGAGGATGAGAGAGCCTCCGCCACCTGACCGATCTCTGAGGATCGGGTCAGGACCAACACGGACGGCCCGCTGCCCGACCACGCAGCGTAGACGGCCCCCGCACCCAGCGCTTCTCCGATCAACTCCCCCACCGAGGGCCGAAGCCGGTTGCGGCTGGATTCGTGAAGCTCATCCCCCAGAGCGGATTCCAGTATCTCGGGTTCACCTGAAGTGAGCCCGGCCACCAGGGCGGCCATCCTCGACAGGCTGTTGACCACCACAGGCAGTTGAAACCCCTCGGGAACGACGCTTCGGGACTCTCTGGTGAACAGGCGGAAGGCGGGAACCAGTACCAGCAACCCATAGGCGTAGCTCATGGTCAGCTTTCGCACGCGTCCATCCGGGTCCACCAGCACCAGTCCACCGAAGACAGCCGCGGCGGCGTTGTCTGGGTGGCCTTCGAGGGCGGTCACCAACCTGAAGACCCGGTGGGGATCGACCGGCTGGCCCACACTCCGGAAGGCGGCCGCCGCTCCGGCGGTGTAGGCGGCCGCCGAGGAACCAAGTCCGCTGCCGATGGGGACGTGATTATCCACCTCCAAGCGGAGCGGATGCTCGTAACCAGCCGCTAACCGGGCACCGGCCAGCACCGCGTCCGCCGATTCCGGCGGCGGCCGGTGGCGACCAACATGCCGCACCTCCCACCGTTCGCTCCGCCACGCCCGGACGCTGCATCGGATCTCCAGCGCCAATGCCAAGCAGTCGAAACCCGGCCCCAAATTAGCCGAGGAAGCGGGAGCGGAAGCCTCAGATGCTGTCCCGGTCATAGGGCTCCACGAAGATGTTCCCCGCCACGGGAATCTTCTCCCTTATGGCTCGCTCGGCCTTGGTGATGGCGTCGGCGATCTCGGAAGTCTCCAGCGACTCGATGAAATCGACCTCCACGTTCACCAACAGATCGTCAGGTCCCAGGTGCATGGTGAGGAGGCGCCCCACCCCGGTCACCTCATCCATTCCCAGAAGCACAGCCCGGATCAGGGCCCGCTCCTGTCTGCCCGCCGCCTCGCCGATCAACAACGCCTTGATCTCGGCGGCCAGCAGCACCGCCACCACCGCCAGCATGACCCCGATCAGAAGCGACGCCGCGCCGTCCCATCGGGAGTCCCCGGTTACCGAGGCCATCGTGGTTCCCACCAAGGCAAAGATCAAGCCCAGCATGGCTGCCGTGTCCTCCAGGAGGATCACTACCAGGGAGGCGTCCTTGGATTCCCGTATTGCCCGCCACACTGTTTTGGTTCCCCGATGGCGATTGAATTCCCGAAGGGCCACCCCGAAGCTGATCGACTCCAGCGCCAGCGCCACCCCTAACACGATGAAACTGGGGGTCAAATCACCGAGCGGGTCGGCATGACCGATTGCCTCCCATCCGTGCAGAAAGGCCCAGACACCCCCGCCGAAGAACAGCATCACGGCCACCAGGAAGCTCCAGAAGTAAACCTCCTTGCCCCTCCCGAAAGGATGGCTGACATCGGCCGGTTGGCGAGCCGCCCTGCCTCCATAGAGAAGCAAGCCTTGATTGGAGGAATCCGCCACCGAGTGGATGCACTCGGCCAGCATGGCAGCCGAGCCGGTGATCAGAAAAGCAATGAACTTCGCCACCGCTATGGTGCTGTTCGCCACCAGGGCGGCGAGCACCGCCAGCCGTGATCCTCCGCTAGCCACGGGGGAGAAGTTTACGTCCCTCAGGGAGGAACATGACAGTCGGTGAGTCCCATGTGGATTTCACCATTCCAACTCGCGGACTTCGTCCCTAATGACTCTTCCTCCCACCCGACATTTATTCGGTTCCCACATCAGATCAATTACGGAAGGCCACCCCATCTCTCGGCCCTGGGATATCCGGACGCTGCCCGAGGGCATGTTCTCGGAACGCAGCACCGCGGCAAGTGCCACCGCCGCACTGCCGGTCGCCGGGTCTTCTGTCACACCCAGGCCGGGAGCGAAGAAACGTGCCCTAACCGCGTCGGGCGGCGACATCCAAGCCCACACCAGGGTCATGCCCAGTTCAGATGGTGGGGATTGAAGGCTTCCGACCTGCTCGGGATCGTCCACCTGCCACACCGAATAGGGAAGGGGCATCTCCACCTCCCAGGCCCGGGCCGGGACACACCATCCCAGCGTCGGGGGGTCTTCCTGGGTTCGCACAGGCTGGGAGAAAGGCGGTTCGATCCAAACGCGGTCGCCTTCGGAACCGATTCTCACCTCCCCCACCCCGCAGGTGACGCGGTCCATTCCCCCCGGACCGGCCATGAGCAGTAACCAGGCGGCTCCCACCAGAGGGTGCCCGGCGAAAGGCAGTTCCGCGACCGGGGTGAAGATACGGATGTGGGGAACCCCTCCCGACTGCCAATCTATGAAAATCGTCTCGCTGAAGCCCAGGTCCGCCGCGATGTTCTGCATCCGCCGGTCGTCGATTTTGACGGTGTCAGCCACCACCCCCAGGTGGTTGCCCCCCTGCTCCCCGTCGGTGAACACCCTGAGTACCTGGACCGGGCGCGCCATCTCACCTTGCTCCGGCCGGGCATACCATGATGATGGACACATCCATTGGTCGGAGAGAGGTCATGGCTGAAATACTCGGTCTGGACACCCTGGTTGCACAAATGATCCTAGCCATCGGGCTGGCCTTGGTGGCGGGCAACTCCTGGGCCGTCCTCCGCCACTTTCAGGGAAGGCCACCTCCGGGCCAGAGAGGCGCTTTCCGGCCTCGGCGGGCCGCCTTTCTGATCCTAGCCGGAGCACTGATGGTGATCTGGAGCGCCGTCTCCCTCCTCTCCTGACCTTGCCGATCACCTCAGACTCCGTGGACGACGCTGGCGCCTAATCTCGGACCGATGAGCGAATGGCCCTTCCCTCCTCCGATCGCCACCATGGAAGCCCGCGTCTCGGAGCGCTGGCCCAGGGGATCATTCGCCTACGAGCCCAAGTGGGACGGCTTCCGGGTCCTGGCGTGGAGCGGCTCCGAGCCGCGTCTCGACTCCCGGAACCAACGACCGCTGCTGCGCTACTTCCCCGAACTCGAACCTGCCTTGGACCAACTCCCGGGGGGCACGGTGGTAGACGGCGAAGTGGTGGTCGTTTACGACGACACAACCCACTTCGAGGCCCTGCAGATGCGCATCCACCCCGCCCGGAGCCGTATCACCCGCCTGTCGGAGGAGGTCCCCGCCCAACTGGTCGCCTTCGATCTCCTGGCTGCTGAAGGGGAGGATCTTCGGAGCCGGCATTTCAGTGTGCGCCGGCGCCGGTTGGAGGACCTGGCCGCACACCTCCGGCCGCCGTGGAACCTAACCCCCACCACCACCGACGCCTCTGTGGCCCGCCGCTGGTTCGATGAGTATGAAGCGGCCGGGTGCGACGGAGTGGTGGCCAAACGGCTGGAGGAGGCGTACGTCAGCGGCAAGAGGAGGATGATCAAGATCAAGCACCGGCGCCATGTGGACTGCGTGGTAGGTGGCTACCGGGTCCACAAGGACGGGGACAAGATCGGATCGCTTCTCCTTGGCCTTTACAACTCCGAAGGCGCTTTGCACTTCATAGGTCACTGCTCGGGCTTCTCCAATACTGACCGGGTGCAAATCCTCGAGCTCTTCGAGAGTCTCCGCACCCCCGACTCCTTCGATGAGCAGGCGAGAGCTCCGGGTGCCGTCAGTCGCTGGTCCACCGAGAAGAGCATGCAATGGACGCCCGTCCAGCCCGGGGTGGTGGTGGAGATCAGCTACGACCAGTTGCAGAACGACCGGTTTCGCCACGCGACCCGGTTCCATCGGTGGCGACCCGACAAACCTGCCCGGGAATGCACCATGGACCAGTTGGAGAGGCCGTCGGGCCCTGGATTCTCCGAAGTGGTGACAGCAGGGTCATAGTCAGGTCCCACCTCACCTAGGATTTGTCTAACCCGATCCTTCCAAGGAGCCCCCAAAATGGAACTGGCCAGCCAACTGAGCTTCATCTCCGTCGGGATAGGGATCATCATGGTGGTCCTCGGGCTGGTCAAATACTTCAAACAACGCGCCGCGCTGAAGAGAATGCAACAGGCGGAGGGTCCGAACGAACAGCAATGAGCCGTGAATCAAGGCCGGTCTTCCGACCCTGGTTGATCACGGCTCTGCTCTCTCTCCTACTGATAGGGTGCGGTGAAGATAACGGTGAGTCATCCTCCGCGGGAGCAGGTACAGAGGGTGTTGAGGTGACGGTGCCTGATCTGTCCGAGACAGCCAGCCGCGGCGCCGCCCTGTTCGGGCCCAACTGCTCCGAGTGTCATGGCGCCAACGCCGGGGGGACGGCGGAAGGCCCCCCGTTGGTCCACATCTACTACGAACCCGGTCACCATGCGGACTTCAGCTTCCACATCGCCGTGCGTCAGGGAACCCGGCAGCATCACTGGGAGTTCGGAGACATGGATCCGGTCCCTGGCCTCTCGGACCAGGAGGTGAACGAGATTGTCTGCTACGTGCGAGAGTTGCAGTACGCCAATGACATCTTCACCGATCCGGCTGGTCTGGCTGCCTGCCAAACCTGAAGGCTGCTATCCCCGGTCCATAGAGAAGACCGGGTAACCGAGGCATCCCCTACCCTAAAGGGGCGATGCCTCTCTCGATCCTCGCCCAGGAGGAGCAGCCCGAAGACGTAACGGAACTGATCGACCACGTCGGATGGTACGAGTGGATCCTGGCCTTCCTGATCGTCGTTGTGGCGCTCATCGCTGGTCGCCTGATAAGGCGGGCGCTGGGCAGGGGATTGGCCAAGACCGCGGTTCCCCCGTTCGCAGCCATCGTCCTGGGAAAGACGGTGGTCTACGTGTCTGTGGTGTTGGGGTTGTACTTCGCCCTCACCGTCCTGCGACTGCAGGTCGGCCCGCTGATCGGCGCCCTGGGTCTGGCCGGTCTGGCTCTGGCATTCGCATTCCAGGACATCCTGGAGAATTTCATCGCCGGGTTGCTGATGCTGATGCGACGGCCCATCAAGGTGGGAGACGAGATGGAAACCAGCGGCTACAAGGGAGATGTGAACGACATGACCCTGCGAGCGGTTGCCATCGACACCTACGACGGCGACCGCGTCTACATCCCCAACTCCATGGTCTGGAAGAACCCTCTGGTGAACTTCACGGAGACCCCCCTTCGCCGCACCACCCTGGTGGTGGGAGTCGCCTACCGCACGGACCTGGATTTTGCGCAACAGGTGTTACAGGAGGCAATCAACAGTGTCGATGGTGTAGTGATCCCACCTCCGGCAACAGTCGAGTTCGTGGAGTTCAACAACTCCTCCATCGATTTCTACGTGCGCTACTGGCATGCCTCGGACCGCCCATCCCTGTGGGCGGTTAGAGACCGGGCAGGGCGAGCCATGAAGAAGGCGCTGGACGCGGCGGGCATCGAGATTCCCTTCCCGCAGCGGACCCTGTGGTTCCCCGAAGGCCTTGGTGATCGTTCCGATCAAGCCGACTCCCAGCCTGACTGAGCACCCCGCCCGGCGGTGGCAAGTGTGCCGCGGGCTCCTAGGGCTGACCGGCCGCTCGTGACCGCCGACAACCGGCCACGGCGGCAACAGAGAATTGCCGAGAAGGAATTCATCGGCATGCTGGCGGCCATCAGCGCCATGACGGCTTTGGGGATCGACATGGCGCTTCCCGCCTTCACCGACATCCGCCTGGAACTCGGGCTTGCGGCCGACTCTCCCCGGGTGGCGCTCACGGTGACCCTCTATTTCCTGGGCCTCGCCGGCGCTCAGCTGTTGTACGGCCCATTCACCGATCGATTCGGCCGCAAGCCGGTGCTCTACGCGGGCTTCGGTCTCTACGCTCTCGGCGCCCTGGGTTCGGCCCTGGCCCCGACTTTCGCCGTCCTGATGGCCAGCCGATTCCTCTGGGGTGTCGGCGCCGCCGGTCCCCGAGCCCTTACCCTGGCCATCGGCCGCGACCTGTTCGAGGGAGATCGACTGGCCCGCATCCTGGCGGTGGTCGCTTCAGTGTTCATGGTGGTGCCGGCCTTCGCTCCGCTGTTTGGTCAGGCAGTGCTGAGCCTGAGTTCCTGGCGTTGGGTCATGGCTGCCCCGGCAGGAGTGACATTGCTGTTGGCAGTGTGGCTCATCCGCCTCCCTGAAACCCTCCCGTCCCACCGGCGCCGCCCACTCACCCTCGGACGCACCCGCCAGGCCATCGCCGCCGTCTTCACAAGCAAAGTGACAACCGCCTCGGCCTTGGCGGTCATGTTCGACTTCGGCTCCTTCGCCGCATTTCTCGGAAGCATCCAACTCATCTTCGACGATGTTTACCACCGGGGGGACCATTTCGCCTACTACTTTGCCGGGATGAGCCTGATCATGGGAGCGGTGATCTTCGCAGGAAGCCGGCAAGTTAAGAAAGTAGGGGCTGACCGGGTGATCATGGTGACCCTTCCGACCGCGGTGGTCCTGTCGATTGCAGTGGCTCTGTGGTCCTGGCAATCCGGCGGCCAGCCGTCGTTCCTCATCTGGTTCGCCCTGATCACTGTGATCAATTCCCTCCGCACTGTGGCAAATCCTCTCATCCAGGCCCAGGCGATGGAGCCGATGGGCGAGTTGGCCGGAACGGCAGCGGCGGTGATAGGCACCATAACCCTGGGCGGTGGGGCCATCCTCGCAAGCTTCGTCGACCGGGCCATTGCCGGCTCGGTCACGCCCCTGGTCATGTCCTACGCCGGCTACGGAGTCATCGGCCTCGCCTTCGCCCTTTGGGCTCGGCGACACCGCCCAGCTTTGAACTAGCGCCGAATCCGACACTCGCAACGGGGAATATCTGCGGCTCTTTGCAGAGTTGATATCAATAGACTAAGATTTTCTTATAGATCAAAAGGTAAATATCTAAAGGATGTCTGGGATGTTCGATCGACTCACCGCCAAAAGCCGACAAGCCGTCACCGACGCGGAGGCGCTTGCCCGCCAACTGAAGAATCCCGAGATCACACCGGCACACCTGCTGGCGGCCCTTTTGAGCCAAACCGACGGATTGATGCTGCCTCTGATCGATGCAGTAGGAGCCCAGCCTGCCATGCTCAAAGCCGATACGGAGGGACTCCTCGGCTCGCTACCCAGTTCGTACGGTGGCTCGGATCCGGTCGCCAGTCGGGAACTTACCAGGATCCTGACAAGAGCAGACCAGGTCAGAGCCGAGTTCAAGGATGATTACCTGTCCGTTGAACATCTGTTGCTGGCCCTGATCGAGGCCAAGGGGGCAGAGGGGGACGTACTGCGCCGGCACGGATTCGGGCGTCAGAACATCCTCGAGGCCCTCACCGGACTGCGCGGAGCGCACCGGATTACCAGCCCCGATCCGGACGCCACCTTCGGCGCACTGGAGCGCTTCGGGCGGGATCTCACCGCCTTGGCTCACCGGCAGAAGCTGGACCCGGTGATCGGCCGTGACGACGAGATCCGGCGGGTGATCCAGGTCCTATCCCGCCGGACCAAGAACAACCCGGTGGTGATCGGAGAGCCCGGGGTAGGCAAGACCGCCATAGTGGAAGGTCTGGCGCGCCGGATAGCCGACGGGGACGTGCCCGAGAGCCTCAAGACCAAACGCATCATCGCCCTGGACATGGGAGCGATGGTGGCGGGCGCCAAGTACCGGGGTGAGTTCGAAGAGCGGCTGAAGTCTGTATTGACCGAGATCAGCGCATCCAATGGCGAGATCATCACCTTCATCGACGAGATGCACACCATCGTTGGGGCCGGCGCCGCCGAGGGAGCCATGGACGCCTCCAACCTGCTCAAGCCGATGCTGGCCCGCGGGGAACTGCACATGATCGGCGCCACCACCACCGACGAGCACCGCCTCCACATCGAGAAGGACGCCGCTCTGGAGCGGCGGTTCCAACCCATCCTCGTGTCCCCACCCTCGGTAACCGACTCGGTTGCCATCCTGCGAGGCTTGAAGGAGCGCTACGAGGTGCA
>JAAXHN010000155.1 GCA_012270885.1 Acidimicrobiia bacterium
TCCTCGGTGTTCTCCCGGAAGATCACCATGTCCACCAACTCCGGGCGGATTGACGGAGAAGGAACCCCGTTCAACCATCTCACCGGCCGGATGCAGGCATAGAGATCGAGCGTCTGACGCAGGGTTACGTTGAGGCTGCGTATCCCTCCCCCCACCGGAGTGGTCAGGGGGCCCTTGATGGCTACCAGGTGCTCCCGGATGGTCTCGAGGGTCTCTTCGGGAAGCCATGAGCCGACCTGCGCGAACGCTTTCTCACCGGCCAGCACCTCCGTCCACGCGATCCGGCGGTCCCCGTCGTAAGCCTTCTCCACCGCCGCGTCGGCCACACGCCGGGTCGCCCTCCACACGTCGGGTCCTATCCCGTCCCCCTCTATGAACGGGATGATCGGGTTGTCGGGCGTGGACAGCCCCTGGGCGGTGTTCTGGATTCTCTCCGGCATGGTCTCCTACAACCTCGATCCTGCAACGGCTTGAGCCATCCACCAGATTACACGCCGGTAAGGCTTTTCAGCCGATCCCCCGGCGCGGCGCCCGGAGAGAGGACCGTCGCCCGGACCAACCGACAGCTCGGGACAACTCCACCGCTTGGTCTACGGACCCGCTCGGCGCAGGTTGAATGGCAGGGCCGAACTCCCATCACGCCTGGAGGACGACCAGCAGATCCTTGGCCTCCACCTGGCTTCCCGCCTGGACCAGCAACTCCTTGACCCGGCCCGAGTCCGGGGCGTAGATGGTGCTCTGCATCTTCATCGCCTCGAGAGTCAGCAACTTGGTGTTGGAGGTTACTTCGTCACCGACGGTTACGAAGAGCCCCGTCACCACCCCCGGGGTCGGCGCCCCGACATGATGCGGGTTGGCCCCGTCGGCCTTGCGAGACGCAGGTTTGTCCGACTGGAGGGACCGGTCGCGAACCCGCACCTGGCGAGGCGCCCCGTTCAGGTCGAAGAAAATGGCCCGGGACCCGTCGGGTTGCGCTTCTCCTACGGTGTGGAACTTCACGAACAACCGCTTTCCGGGCTCGATATCGAACACGCACTCCTCTCCCTCCTCCAACCCGTAGAAGAACACCGGAGTCGGAAGCAGTCCGACATCGGCATATTTATGGCGGGTCTCCGCAAAACCGGCGAACTCCGTCGGATACAGCAGGTAGCTGAGCCCGTCGGCCCGCTCCGCCTCCCGGCCCAACAACTCCGAGGCGCTCTCCACCGCGCCCTCGACGTCGGCGCTCGGAAGCTTGGCGCCCGCCCGCCCCTCGATGGGCCGGTTTCGGCACAGGAGTATCCTCCGGATGTCCTCCGGCCATCCCCCAGGCGGCTCGCCCAGCGACCCACGCATCATGTCCACCACTGATGCGGGGAAGCCGACGTTGTGGTCGGGGGGCAGCCTGCGGACTTCATCACACGTCATCCCCTTGGAAAGCAGGAACAGGGCCAGATCGCCCACCACCTTGCTGGACGGGGTGACCTTCACGATGTCGCCCAGCAACCGGTTGACGTCGGCGTACATCTCCTCGACCTCCCGCCACCGCTGGCCGAGGCCCAGGGCGGCGGCCTGCTGCTGCAGGTTGGTGAACTGCCCGCCGGGAATCTCGTGTTCATACAGCCGGGCGCTCCCGGACCTGGGAGCGTTATCGAAGGGCTGGTAGTAGGTACGGACCGTCTCCCAATACAGAGAGCAGTCGCCCAGCGCCCCCGAGTCGAGTTCCGTGTCACGCTCGGTGCCCCGGAGCGAACCCACGATCGTATTGAGGTTGGGTTGACTGGTGGAACCCGACACCGCGGCCACAGCCGCGTCGATAACGTCGACGCCGGCCTCGGCGCCCTTTATGAGCGTCGCCGCCTGCAGACCGCTGGCGTCATGGGTGTGGAAGTGGACCGGCATTCCCACCTCCTCCCGCAGCACCCTCACCAACTGGTCGGCGGCATAGGGACGGCACAGCCCCGCCATGTCCTTGATGCAGAGGATGTGGGCTCCCATGTCCTTGAGCCGTCGGGCCAGATCCACGTAGTAGCCGAGGTTGTACTTGGGGCGATCCGGGTCCAGGATGTCGCCGGTGTAGCAGATGGCCGCCTCGCAAATGGCGTGCGTCTCGAGTACCGCCCCCATAGCTACCTCCATGTTGCGCAGGTCGTTGAGCGAATCGAAGACCCGGAAGACGTCGATGCCCTGGCGGGCGGATTCGATCACGAACTCCCGGACGACGTTGTCGGGGTAACTGGTGTACCCCACCGCATTGGAAGCCCGAAGCAGCATCTGAAAGCAGATGTTGGGAATCGCCTCCCGCAATGTCCGCAGGCGCTCCCAGGGATCCTCGTACAGGAATCGGAGAGCAGCGTCGAAGGTTGCGCCTCCCCACATCTCGAGGCTGAACAGGTTCGGCAGGCGCCTCGCCACGGCCCCCGCCGTGCCCAGCAGATCAAAGGTGCGAACCCGGGTCGCCAGCAGTGACTGGTGGGCGTCGCGGTAGGTGGTGTCGGTCACCAGCAGCCGGTTCTGATTCCACACCCACTCGGCGAATTTCTCCGGTCCTACTTCGAGCAGCAGGTCCCGGGTGCCGGAGGGTGGCGCCACGCTCATGTCAACCGGCACCGGTGGCGGGGCCTTCAGGTTCCTGGGCGGTTCGGTCCCCGCCACGGTGGGATTCCCGTTCAGGATGGTGTCTCCGATGTACCTGAGCAGGCGGTTGGCGCGGTCCCGAGGGGACTGGATGTCGAACAGTTCGGGCTTCTCGTCCAGGAAGTGCGTGGTCACGCCGCCTTTCTGGAAGTCCGGATGGTTGATGACATTGCGTAGGAACTGGATGTTGGTCTCGACGCCCCGGACCCGGAATTCCTGCAAAGCCCGATCGGCCCGGGTGCACGCGTCGTACAGGTTCTGATCCCAGGCGGTCAGTTTCACCAGGAGAGAGTCATAGAACGGACTCACAACGGCCCCGGCATAGGCGGTCCCGTCCAGGCGGATCCCCATCCCGCCGGGGCTTCGGTAGGTCTGGAGGCGGCCGTAGTCCGGAGAGAACTCGTTTGCGGGATCCTCGGTGGTAATCCGGCACTGCAGGGCGGTTCCCCTTCTCGGAATCTCGCGCTGGGGAGGAATCGAGAGGGGTGCGTCATGGAGCCGGCATCCCTGCGCCACGAGAATCTGGGAGCGCACCAGGTCGATCCCGGTCACCATCTCCGTGACGGTGTGCTCCACCTGGATACGGGGATTCACCTCGATGAAGTACCACTCCCCCGTGTCGGAATCCACCAGGAATTCCACGGTGCCGGCATTGACATAACCGGTGGTCTGGGCGACCCGGATAGCCGCCTGGCAAATCTGGTCGCGCAGGTCGTCCGGAAGGTTGGGCGCCGGCGCCAGTTCGACGACCTTCTGGTGACGCCGCTGGACCGAGCAGTCCCGTTCCCAAAGGTGGACCACCGAGCCGTGCGAGTCGGCCAGGATCTGCACTTCGATGTGGCGCGCCCTGGCCACGTAGCGTTCCATGAAAACGGAGCCGTCCCCGAAAGTTCGCTGGGCCTCCCCCCGCGCCTCCTCCAGCCTCCCAATAAGCTCATCGGGACTGTTGACCACCCGCATGCCCCGGCCTCCTCCCCCGAACGAGGCTTTGACGATCAATGGATACCCCACCGACCCGACGCTGTGGAGAATCTGGTCGGGGTCCTCGGAGACAACACCAGTCCCGGGCACGGTGGGGACCCCGGCCTGGCGGGCCAGTCGCCGGGCGGCGGTTTTGTCGCCCAGGGCCTCCAGCAGTTCGGGTGGAGGGCCGACAAAGGTTATACCGGCTTCCGCACATGCGCGAGAGAACCGGCTGTTCTCCGAGAGGAACCCGTAGCCGGGGTGGATGACGTCCACCTCCCGGTCCCTGGCCAGGGCGATGATGCCGTCGATATCAAGGTAGGCCGCCACCGGCCCCTTGTCGGCGCCCACCTCGTAGGCCTCGTCGGCCTTGAACCTGTGCAGGCTGAAACGGTCCTCATTGGAGTAGATGGTGGCAGTGCGCAGGCCGAGTTCCGTGGCGGCCCGCATGATCCGGATGGCTATCTCGCCCCGGTTGGCAGCCATGATCTTCTTCACAATGCTCAAAGATTATCAATAGAGGCCGGCGTTCCGGCCCCCGCCTCCCAGCGCCGGTCAGAACCCGAACCGGTCCAGCAGCACCGACCGGCGCTGCCACTTCTTCTCGACGACCACCCGGAGATCAAGATAGACCTTGGCTCCGAAGAAGCCCTCCAGCTCCCGGCGGGCGGCGCTTCCCGCCTCCTTCAGGAGAGCGCCTCCCCTGCCGATCACAATCCCCCTCTGCGAACCGCTCTCCACCACCAGCTTGGCGGCCACCACCACCAGCCCGCCGGGGCGGACCCCGAAGTCCTCCACCACCACCACCAGGGAGTTGGGAAGCTCGTGCCGGAGGCGGGCCAGGAACTTCTCCCGGATGACTTCGGCCGCGAAGAACCAATCGGGCTGGTCGCTGACCGCTTCTGCCGGAAAATACATCGGACCCTCGGGGAGGCGCGTTTTGATCTCGGCGACCACTGCTTCCAGGTTCTCTCGGCGGAGGGCGCTGATCGGCACGTAGGCGCCGAAGTCCCATCGGGCCGCCTCGGTGAGGGCCACGGCGACCTTCTCCTTGGAGAATCTGTCGGTCTTGTTGACCAGAACCACCACCTTCGACCGGTCTTTGGTCAGGCGCTCGGCGATCCTCCGGTCCCCCGGGCCGATGGGCCGGCGGGCGTCCAGGAGGAAAGCGATCACATCGGCATCGGCCAAGGCTCCGTACACAAGGCGGTTGAGGCGATCACCCAGCTCGTTACGCGGCTTGTGCAGACCGGGAGTGTCCACCAGCACCATCTGCCACGACGGAGGATCGCCGGACGGATCGGTTACCACACCCCGAATGGTGTTCCTGGTTGTTTGAGGACGGTTCGACGTGATGGCGACCTTCTGCCCCACCAGGGCGTTCACCAGAGTGGACTTTCCGACATTGGGACGGCCCACCACCGAGACAAACCCCGATCTCATGTTCATCCGGGGCCGGGACTAGCCTACCGCCGCCGCTCTCAACCCTCCCCCGCTCCGCCGCACCCGGACTTCCGATACCCGATGGCCGAGGACTTCCTTCACCAGGAATTCCACGCCTTCGGTGGCAAGTACCTCCCCCACCGCCGGCACCCGGCCGGCCAGGGCCAGCACCAGACCCCCCACCGTGTCCCACTCCTCCTGGGGAAGAGTGACCCCCAACAGGTCGCCCAGATCGTCCACGGGAAACCGGCCATCCACAAACAGCACTCCCCCCTCCTCGACCCGGAGCCATTCGTCCTCTTCGTCGTGTTCGTCCACGATCTCGCCCACCAGCTCCTCCAGCAAATCTTCGATGGTCACCAGGCCCGCCGTGCCGCCGTGCTCGTCGATCACCACCGCCATGTGGTCGCCGTGGCGCCGCATCTCCCGCAGCAGATCGGAGACCGGCTTGGTCTCGGGCACGTACAAGGGGGTTCTCTGGATCTCCGCCACCGTGGCGCCGCTCACTCCCTCTGCCAAGGCGGGGAGCAGGTCCTTGGCGAGGGCCAGCCCCACCACCCGGTCGATTCCCCCATCCAGGACCGGGAAACGGGAGAAGCCGTACTCCTTGACAATCTCAGCCAACTCGTCCAAAGTGGCGTTCACCTGCACCGTCACCATGTCCGGGCGGGGCACCATCACCTCTCGGACGATGGTTTCGGAGAACTCCAACACCGACGAGATCATCTCCTTTTCCTCCGACAACTCTCCTTCATCGGGCTCGGTTTCCTCGGAGTCGAGCACCCACCGCGGTCTCCAGAAGCGGGAGTGCAGGAGGGCGGCGGCTTCGACCAGCCCGCTCATCCGCTCCGCTCCCTTCCACAGCCGGCCCGATAACCCGGCCACAATCCTGGTGGCAGTGGTGATGACCACAGCCCAGAACGCCGCCGTCCAGCCTCCCCGACCTGAGGCTGCGAGTCCCCCTGTCAGGAGAACCACCGCCAATATGGTGACGACCCCCTCCACCCGCCATCCGGCCAGGATCATCAACCCGTCCCTTGCTAACAGGCGAAGGTGCCGCTCTGCACGGGCCGCCCCTTCGGCCGCAGCCTGGGCCACCGAAGGCCGGTCCATCCGCTCCAGCGCGGCCAGTCCCAGCCGCAGCAGGCCTGCGACCACAAGCAGAACAGTTCCCGCCCAGACCAGCGTCATCTTCTTCTCAGCCCCTCTCTGGCAAGATGTCGGCGTTCTCTCTGCTCCATTACCTCGGCATCGCTGTCCGAGTCATGGCTGTAGCCCAGGAGGTGCAGGATGCCATGCACGACCATCAGGCCCATCTCCTCGGAGAACCCGGTTCCCTCCCGCGCCGCCTGGCGGCTCACGTAGTCGGGGGCGATGACCACGTCCCCGAGATGCAACGGTGGGCCGCTTTCCCCCCGCCCCGGGACACCCTCGCCCGGTTCGATCAACTGGAGAGGTAGCGCCAGGACGTCGGTGGGACCCCTATTGCCGCGGTGCCGATAATTCATCTCCGCCATCTGCTGTTCGGGGACCAGGGTGACGTCCACAAGACAGCTGCGGCCGTATCCCTCTCCGACCAGCACCCCTCCCGCCAGGCGCCCCAGGAGACCATGATCCACCAATGAGTCCTGCTCGTCGATGATCTGCACGTTCATCTGCGAGCCCCGCCGCTCGGGTCGGGAGGTTCGTCGGGATTGTTAGATGAAGGGTCTTCCATTCAGGGGAAGTTGGGGTATTGGATGCGCTGATGGTAGTGGCCCGACATTGCCTCTATGAAAGCATTCCGTATGGTTTGGATGTCGGCGAACGTCAGAGATGCCTCGTTCAACTGCAAATCGGACATTTTCTCCCTTATTATGCCGTCAGTCACGGCTGCGATCGCCTGAAGGGTGGGCTCGGATGGCGAGCCCTCTCCCGGGGTCGACTGGAATGCTGCTCGGCACGCCCCCTCCACCGCGTCGGCCAGCATCAGGATGGCCATCTCCTTGGACCGGGGCTTCTGCCCGACGTGCCGATAGTCGTCCACGCTGACTTTCTCCTCCCCGTAGAGCCCCATGGCCTTGTCGTAGAAGAAGCGCATGACGCCGGTGCCGTGGTGGGTGATGATCCCCGCCGCCACCGAGGAGGGGATCCGATGGCGGGCTGCCAACTTCATCCCGTCCGTCACGTGGCGCCGGATCACCTCCGCCGACTCCTCGGGGCTCATCTGGTCGTGCGGATTGACCGTTCCGAATTGGTTCTCGATGAAAAACGAGGGGTTCTCGGTCTTGCCCAGGTCGTGGTAGTAGGCGGCCGCTCTGGCCAGGAGATTGTTGGCGCCTATCGCGGAAGCGGCCGCCCCGGCCAGGGTGCCCACCATCAGGGAATGGTTGAAGGTGCCGAACGCCTTCTCCTGAAGAAGTTGCAGGGCTGCATGATTACGGTCGGTGAGATCCAACAGCCGGAGGGTGGTGGTGACATCGAAGACGCTCTCGAAGAAGGCCATGGCCGCCAGGGCCACCAGGGCGGCGATCAAGGAGGATGCGAAGGCCAGCACCGCAGCCTGCAGCATGGTCCCCATCGGGGATTCATTGATGCTGGTGTGAAAGATCCAGGCGGTGGCGGCGGCGATCACCGCCAGGGCGGCGGCGGAGACCGCCACCGAGTTGCGAAACGCCCGCCGACTGGAAACGGCTGAGACGAAGCCCACCGGGGCCAGAGTGGCCAGAAGAGCGTAGACAGTGGCACCGGCGTCGCCGGTACCCAACGCGGTGACCACCGCCACAATCACCGCCATCAGAATCCCAACACGGTGGTCCAAGAGGACGGCCGTGAAGTAACCGAACGCAACAGCTGGGAAGACGTACACACCCACCTCATAGCCGAACACCTCCCCCACGAAGGTCACAAACCTCACTGCTCCCGAAGCCAGCACCGTCAGCAGCCCGAACAGGGTGAGCAGGTGAATCTGGTCCCAAAGATCGCTCCGGTAGCGGGAGAGATACAGAGCCAACACGGCCGTCACCGCCCCCAGTACGACCAGAACCCCCGCCTCCCGCACCGGCCTCCCGGTAGCCGCGCCCGTCTGGTCGATGGCGTCGATGATCAGCCGGGTCAGCGGCTCTCCCTCACTGACAATCGGCTGTCCGGAACGATAGGAGACCGTCACCTCCTCCTGGGAGTCGCGGGCTTCTGACCGCAATTGTTCGGTGGCGCCGCTGTCCAACAGGGAATTGGGTCGCAGGAACGAGGCGGCGATGTCCGATGCGGCTTCGCCGGCGGCGGGGTGGCGGACGTCGCCGATGAACACAACCGGCGGATCCGAGAGGATCCTGCTCTGGGCGGAGAGAAGTTCCTCGCTCTTGATCTCCTCCGCGAAGGAGTCGGCTGTCAGGGTGAGGGCGGCCTGCTCGATCTCCACCAGCCCGGGAGGTTCTCCCAGGGCCTGTCGGATCACATCGTCTGTGGCCACCTCCACCAGGGTGGCAACCGAACTCTCATCCAGTTGGGGATAGGAGCGGAGAAGTTCGGGAACCTGCAGGGTTGCGGGGCGGGTCAGCGGTGTGAAGGGTATCGGTGCGAGCCCGCACTCGGCGCCGATCCCCAGACACACGATCTGCTGGCTCCGCCGGGGTAGGAAGACTGTGAAGTCGGGGGGGAGATCGGGGTCCGCGCTGTCGACTATCACGTCCCACACGCCTTCGGGAACCTCCAGGCTGAAATCACCGTTGGCCTGGGTTTGGGTGTCATGTCCCTCCCCGGTGGGAGCCAGCGCCCGTACGGTCACCAGTTCCACCCCCACCTCCGGATAGTCGCCGGACTCGGTGATGAAGGAGTCTGCATTGAAATCCAGAAAGACCCGGCCCACCAGGGTGACGGTCGCCGGGGGAGGCAGGGTGGTAGTGGTCGTCGTCGCCGATGTGGTCGTGGTGGGAGCAAGTGTGGTGGACGTGGTTTCTGTGTCAGGGTCCTCTGCGCCCGCGGCCGTCCCCCCTTCGTCCTCGCCAGCCGGTGGAGCCTCATCCGGCTCGGTCTGGGAAGCAGGCTCGGAAGTGGTGGCCGGGGCCGTGGTGGTGGTAGTAGTAGTGGTGGTGGAAGGGGCTGTCGTGGTGGTGGTTGAGGGAGGGAGGATGGTGGTAGTGGTGGTGCTGGTTGGAGGCAGGGAGAGTGTCTCTAACCACTCCGGCTGCGTCCCGAGCAC
>JAAXHN010000156.1 GCA_012270885.1 Acidimicrobiia bacterium
ATGGAGAAGTTTCTTTCCGATACCCGCTCGGACGCTTATGAACGCTTGGTGAACCGGCTGCTGGAGTCGCCCCACTACGGGGAGCGCTGGGGCCGCCACTGGCTGGACCTGATGGGCTATACCGACGTCACCGGATTCGACAACGATCTTCCCATCACCAACCTCTTCGAGGGAATCTGGCGGTACCGGGACTGGGTGGTGGAGGCCCTCAATCAGGACAAGCCGTATGACCGTTTCCTGACCGAACAACTGGCCGGTGACGAGCTGGTCGACTGGCGGTCCGCCCGGCAGTACACGCCGGAGACGGTCCGGCTCCTGACCGCCACCGGCTACATGCGCAGCAGCATGGACCGGACCGACTCGGACATCGTCAATCTGCCGGGCGAGAGATACTCGGTCATTTTCGACATGGTGGAGCGGGTCTCCACCGGTGTCATGGCCCTCACGGTCGGCTGCGCCCGTTGCCACTCCCACAAGTTCGATCCCATTCCCCAGCGCGACTACTACCGGCTGATGGCCGTCTTCACACCCGCCTTCAATCCCATGCGTTGGAAGCAGCCCAAGGACCGTTTCCTCCCCGACGTCTCCCGCGCCGACCAGAAGGACATCGAGCGGCACAACGCCGAGATCGACGCGCCTCAGAAGAAGCTGAAGGAGAAGCTGACTGCTCTGCGCAAACCTTACGAGGAGATGCTTCTGGACAAGAAGCTGGAGCCAATCTCCCATGAGATCCGCTCCGACGTGAAGACGGCGTGGCAGATGCCCGAAGAGAAGCGCGACGAGATCCAGAAGTACCTGGCGGAGAAATTCGGGACCCTGTTGGAGGTGAAGCCGGAGGAGGTGGACAAGGCCCTTTCGGAGGAGCACAAGGCGGAGGCGGCAGGGTTTCGGAAGAAGATCGACACCCTCGAGGGGTATCGGCGGAGCTTCAACAGGATCGAGGCGCTGTTCGACGTGGGACCTCCCCCCGTGACCCGTCTGCTGCAGCGGGGAGACATCGAGTCTCCGGGACCCCGGGTCACGCCGGGGGGGTTGGCGGTCCTGAGCCCGCCCGGCGAGGAATCGATCCGGAGACCGGAAGAGACCCGGGGAGAAACCAGCGGCTACCGCCTGGGTCTGGCCAAGTGGCTGACCAGCCGCGACCATCCCTTGACGGCCCGGGTCATGGTCAACCGGGTGTGGCACCACCTCATGGGACGGGGGATCGTGGCCACTCCCGGCAACTTCGGCCGCAACGGTTCTCCGCCCACCCATCCCGAGCTGCTGGACTGGCT
>JAAXHN010000157.1 GCA_012270885.1 Acidimicrobiia bacterium
TGGCCTGGATGTCCGCCGGGGCGCCGTCATCGGTGATGAGGGTCAGCGACAGGTACTGTGGCCGGCCTACGGGCCTGTCCGGGGAAGCGGGCAGCACGCCCAGGTCCCAGACCGCCTCGCAGAGACCGTCGCCGTTGCAGGACACTTCCCGGTAAGTTCCGTCGGTGGCCGTGACCTCGGCCCCCTGGGGCGCTCCGGTGAGGGTGACCTCCACCGCCGGGGCCGCGTCCGGACCGTTGTTGGCCGCGTGGATCGTGTACGCCTGCTGGTCCGGCGTCGCCAGGGGACTGGGCCCGCCGTCCCCCACCGCCAGCTCCGAGATCGGCCCCACGTGGAAGACGTAATCGGCCGCATCGGTATAAACCGAATTGTCAGTAAGCGTCAACGCCATATAGTAATTCAGGGCATACGTGCCCAACTCCTCGAACTCGTAGAAGACACCCATGGCGTCGAAGAAGTCTTTGTCGGTCGGAGTCATCATCTGGGTTACCGGTTCGGCCACTAGTCGAAACCAGGCAAAACCACTAGCGCTAATCCTCATGTTCATTTTCCCCGGAGCATCGCTCCCCTCCCAGCCTGTGAGGGATAACGTACGCGAAAAGCTCGTATACCCCTGACCAAAATCCTCGAGAGCATCCTCAATCACCACGCCCTCGGGCGCTTCTTCCGCCGTCCTCCATGACACTCTACCCCCCGAATTGACGCTATTCGCAGAATCGTCGTACGAGCGGCCGTCGGGATCACGCACCTGGACGATCACCGACTCCGTATCCAGGTAGGTGTAGGTGCTACCTTTTACGAACGTGTCTCGTCGCTGGACGGCGGGAACCGAGATCTTGTCGTGGTCTACCTGGGCAAACAGCTTGAGTTCGTCTGCGCTGCCGCAGGGAGGGGCAGTATCGCCAACACAGTTGTGGAACCAGAACAACGCCATCTCGCCGGTGCTGACCACCACCGGCGGGTCATCGCCCAGGCACACGGTGGCTGCGTCGTTCTCCTTTATTTCCGCGTCGAATGCGAAGGCGGGAAGGGCGTGCACAATCGTCGCTGTCAGACAACGCTGCTCCAGGGGAATGTCCGCGCCGGTGAAGGTGACCGGCACCGACAAGGTAGGCAGTTCTAAATCGCCGATGTACCCCACCTCCCAGATGCCGGTGTCGGTGTCGGATTCAAAGGGCCGGCCGGCTGGCGCAGCCAGCGTAGGCGAGAAGGACAGGCCCGGCGAGAGCTCAATCTTGACCTGCACATCCCAATGATCACCGCTAATTACCGGACGAAAGTGATGTGGGGTTGTTTCGAACCTGTTGGCTACAATCTCAAAAGTTGTCAGCGTATCCAGCGCCGGCCGTCGGTTGGAAACGCCAACCTGCACGGCGGCTTCCCTATATGGCCATAAGGCCGCTGACCCTTTCTGCACATACCAAGTCTCGGTTTCGTTATTCGCTGGAGAGGGCGGCCACTCCCCGGAGTTATTTGGATCGACTAACTCAGCATACAGGCGGAATGGAACGGCTTGTACAGGCCAATTGCCAGGCCAGAACCCAGCGGGGGAATAAAAGACCGCCTGCGCACTGCCGGACGGCGGTATGAGGGGGATGGTCCACTCCCCGGTGCTGGCGTCAAATCTCCCTCTGCTGAGATTGACGAGGTCTGTGTAGGTTCCGCTCAGTTCTTGTCCGTCCACCGTGACGGTGGTGCGAACGACTACGTTACGGGCCGCTAGCGGCGGGTGTCCGGGAATTTGATGGTTATGTACCGTGACCGTCCAAGCTATACCCGGGGAAGTGGGGGTTATCGGAGAACTTTCCAGGGAGAGGTCCAGGGCCGGGAGGTTGCCAGCTTGAGCGTTCGCGGTAGGGGCGACCACAGAGGCGAGAGCTGCAAGAGCGGCCACCAACAAGAGGATGGCCACGCCTTTCACCGACATATCAGCCGCTCGCATCGGGATGCACGGTTGTAGGATGGGCCAACTCGTCACGCCGGCTTTCGCCGGCGCGACGGGTTGGAGGCGCAGGGGTCACTGCCGCAACTTTGAGAAGACACTGATTCCAGCAGTCTCTTCGCCCCGCGCCCCTGCCATCTAGGGGTTGCCCCAGGTTACGGTGACCAAGTTGGAGCGCACTTTGTTTTGCTGCTGGTTCTGGTCGTCCATGGTCCAGAGGGTGATGTAGTACTCGCGGACCACCGCCTCCTCTGGGATGATGGCCGGCTGGAAGGTCTGGGGTATCCGGCTTCCCGCCTGGGTCACCGAGTGGCCCCCGCCCTGGTCATGTTCGCTCCAGGTAAAATGGAAGTCGTCCGCCGGCGCCGGGAGATGCTCCACCGCTATGGTGAACACGATGGATTCGCCAAGGGCCGGAGTCGAGTTGTCTACGAACAACGACGCCGTAAAGGGCTCCACCACATCGGTGACCTCAATCCGGACCGCCAGGGTGTCGTCCAGACTGTCATCGGAGTTGCTCTCGTGGTCCACGTTGTCCGTCACCCCGAGGGTGAGGTCGTAGGCAGGCCGGGTCTCGTAGTCCAACTGGGCGCCGTCGGCCACGACAATCTGCACCGAGTGGGGATTGGTGGCCGGAACCAGGTCGAACTGGTCATGGCCCTCGCCGCTGAGCCGGTACTCCAGGGTATCGACCTCAGTCTGGAAGACGGAGATGGGATCGCCGATCTGGGTTCCGGCGGGGGAGTTCTCGTCCACGCTGCGGTTGACGCCAAACCGGGGCGGCTCCACCTCGGTGAGCGCGCTGCCCACCTGGATTACGTAGCGCTTCACCTCGCTGGTCTCCGTCTCGTATTCGCTGATGGGTTGCCAGTTCTCGCCGGGGTCTGGATGATGGACCCAGCCCTGGAGGTGAACCGAGAGCTCGTAGGTGCCGGGCTGGGTGAAGATCCACTGGAGGTCCTCCAGCTGGCCGGCTTCCATCTTCAGGTCGTTTACGTCGGCTGCCGCGCTGCTCCATACCAGCTCCGCCTCGGCCGCACCCTTCTCGCGCGCCCGGTAGGCGAAGAAGTGGGGATGCTTGTTCGGGTCGATGCCCGGGTCGCGCTCCAGCTCGAACATGAAGCGGAAGGGAGGGGCGCCGTCATCCGTGGCCCAATACTGATCGTCGAAGCGCTTCGTCGAGAAGCCCAGCGTGAGGTCCGAGGTCTCGACCACATCAGTGTTCGGGTCGTCCAGCCGCAGCCACCAGACCTCGTCGCCGGGATTTGTGTGTTCATCGTTAAAAAACTCCACAAACTGGCCTCCGGGCAGCTCACGGTCTCCGAGGTCGTCCGGGTTGCCGTCTACCACCGTGGCCTGGTGCTCGTCCAGCACGTGGATTATGGCGACCTCGACGTCGATTCCGGAATCGGTGAGGGTGGTGATAACCCCTATCGGCTGTCCGAACGGATCGGTTTCCGTGGTCTGCGTTAC
>JAAXHN010000158.1 GCA_012270885.1 Acidimicrobiia bacterium
ACTAGCCCATGACAGCAGGGGTGGCCCGCCAGGTGGTCGAAGGCCTCCGAGCGGGAGGAGCGAGGCTCCTGTTCGGGGTGCCCGGAGGGGGTCCCAACCTGGAGATGGTGGGGGCAGCCGCCTCATTGGGAATCCCCTTCGCCCTCTTCCACACGGAGGCCGCGGCGTGCATCGCCGCCTCCACCTTCGGGCTCTTGAGCGATTCGGTGGGGGCTGCGGTGGTCACCCGCGGTCCCGGAGTGGCCTCCGCCGCCAACGGAGTGGCTCAGGCCACTCTGGACAAACAACCCCTGGTGCTGGTGGGCGACACCGTTCCGGTGTCCAACCGTTCCTGGGTGGGACATCAGCAGTTCGATCAGCCCGCCATGATGAATCCGCTGACCAAGTGGAGCGGGACGGTGGGTCACTCGCGGACGGCCCGGGCGTCAGTAGCAGCGGCCCGTCTGGCCGCCGCGCATCCACAGGGCGCGGTTTACATCGATATGGACAGTTCGGTGGTCGGAGATCTTCCTCCCAAGCCGCCCTCCCTCATCCAGACCGGGTTTCTACCTGCCGAGATGCAGGGGTTGGTCCGGACGGCGGAGCGTCCCTTACTTATCCTGGGAACGGGCGCTCTTCCCTGGATCGAGGAGGTGCGGCGGGTAGTGGCCGACTCCGCCTGTCCGGTCCTCACCACCTATCACGCCAAGGGTCTGATAGACGAGACCACTCCCGAGTTCGGCGGCCTCTTCACCAGTTCCCTCCTCGAGGAGCCGCTGCTCCGGCAAAGCGACCTGGTGATGGCGGTGGGTATGGACCCTGTGGAACCCCTTCCCCGTCCGTTCGAGTACGGGATGCCGGTGATAGAGATAAATCCCTGGGCCAATCCCCGGCGCTTTTTCCCGGGCGAGGCAGAAGTCAGAGGAGCGGTCGGACCGATCCTGGAGTCCCTCGCCCCCGACCTGGGCCGCCACCGGTGGGCCGCCGGAACCGGACAGGAAGCCTGGCGGGAGGCCCGCGGCGCTCTCTGGGAGGACGGGCCGGGCTTCACTCCCCACCAGGCGGTAGAGGCGGTAGCGGAGTGGACCGCCGGACAAGACGGCGCCACCGTGACTCTGGATGCCGGGGCCCACTTCCTGGTGGCGATGCCATTCCTGCCGGTCACCGAGCCTCGCAGGATACTGATCTCCAACGGTCTCTCAACCATGGGATACGCTCTCCCTGCCGCCCTGGGGGCCGCCTTGGCGCGCCCCGGCACTCCGGCGGTCTGCCTGACCGGCGACGGCGGTTTGGGCATCCCTCTAGCGGAGTTGGAGACCCTGGCCCGGACCGGCGCCGACGTGGTGGTTGTGGTGTTCAACGATGCGGCGCTGACGCTTATCGAGTTGAAGCAATCTCCGGGCCAGGGAGGGCATGGGGCGGTGCGTTATCGCACCATCGACTTCGCGGCCGTAGCCCGCGCCTGCGGGATGGAGGGTGTGGTGGCCGAGAACCAAGCTCAGTTGGAGGCCGCCCTGAACGGGTCCCGGCCCCGGTTGATAGACGCCCGCATCGATCCGACCGCCTACCGGGCGGTGATCGAGACCGCCCGCGGCTAGGGTAGTTCTGACCCCTGCCCCACAGAGAGGAGCAACAGAAGATGTCTATAACAGTGGCCCAGTTCCTGGATGTTGCCGACGGTCTCCAGGCCAACCAGTTCTCGATAGGTAACCGCGTCCAGATCGCCGGGCTGAACGATGTCGATCCCGACCACAAGCAACTGATGGACGGGCAGGTGACCGCGGTGATGGCCGTCATGGGCGGCGACGGACGCCCCAACCTCTCTGCGATGTGGTTCGACTACGACGGCGCCATGAACCGGGTGCTCGTGAACGTCGCCGCCCATCGGAAGAAGACCTCTTGGATCAGAGCGAATCCCCAGATCACAGTGATGCTGATGAACCCAGCCAATCCGTACCACTGGATGAGCATGAAGTGCACAGTGGAACGCGAGGTCTCCGAGGACGATCCCGAAGAGGGAGCGATGGTAACCGCCCAGTTGGACAAGATCTGGGACAAGTACACTGGAGCCGGGGGATCCTACGGCTTGCGGGATCCGTCCATGAACGAGCGCCGGGTGCTGTTCATCTGCAAGGTGGACCGGATCGCCACCTTCGGGAGATCTGCTTGAATTGACCGCCAGCCCCTGGCCAAGGGTGGCGGTCATGGGAGGGTCGATCGGTGGTCTGACCGCCGGTTTGCTGTTGCGTGACCTGGGGTGCGAGGTGGACATCTACGAGCGCTCCTCCGAGGCGCTCCAGGATCGGGGGGCAGGGATCATCCTGTTACCCCATACCTACCGCTACTTCGACGAGCACAGCCCGCTTCGCACCGAAGAGGTCTCGATCGCACCGTACTGGTGGACATTCGTCAACCGGTACGGCCGGGTGTTGTCCAAGACGCCCCTGGGATCCCTGATCAGTTCCTGGAACACCATCTACAGGGGACTCCTGTCGGATTTCGGGGAAGACCGCTATCACCTGCGAAAGGAGGTGGTCGGGTTCACCCAGACTACCTACGATGTGCGAGTCGAGTTCTCCGACGGTGAGGAGACCCAGGCCGATCTGCTGGTAGCGGCGGACGGCATCAACTCCCTGGCGAGATCAATCCTGAGTCCAAGCGTTCATCCCGCCTATGCCGGATACGTGGCCTGGCGGGGGACCATTCCCGAGTCGGAACTCAGCGGGGCCGCCTTCGATGAACTGGTCAACGCCATGGTCTACTGCCTGATGCCATCCGGGCATTCCCTGGCCTACGCCATTCCCAGCCAGACGGGAAGCCTGGTGGTGGGCGAGCGGCTGATGAACCTGGTCTGGTACTACAACTGCCCGGTGGGCCCGCAACTCGACGATCTCCTGACCGATCGGGAGGGCGTGAGACGGTCCGCCTCCGTCCCCCCCGGCTTCGTCCGTGCAGACCTCCTGTCCCGCATCCGGCGCGAAGCGACCGAGACCATGGCGCCGGTGGTGACAGAAGTCGTCGACGGCGCCGAGGATCTCTTCATCCAGGTGATATTCGACGTCGCCTCGGACCGGATGGCCCGGGGACGGGTGTGTGTGATAGGTGATGCGGCGTTCTCGGTGCGCCCTCATGCCGCGGCCGGTACAGCCAAGGCCTGCGACGACGCATTTGCGCTGCGGGACGCCCTGGCGGAAGCAGGGGGGGGTGTCAGAGAAGCCCTCCGGCGTTGGGAGCCCGAGCGCCTGGCAGTGGGACACAGTCTGATCGCCCGGGCTCGCTGGATCGGGGAGGCCTACCAGAGCCGATTCGACGCCGTACCCGGGGATCCCAGACTCAGCTACGGGTTATACGG
>JAAXHN010000159.1 GCA_012270885.1 Acidimicrobiia bacterium
GTGCCCGGCTCTTCCACGTCGTCCACAACGATGAGCACCGTGACCTGGTCGTCCACCGTGGCGGCATCCGGGAAGCCGTTGGGGTCCTCCAGGTCCATCACGTTCATAGTGACGAGGTATCTTCCCGCGCTCTCGTGGTCCAGGGGCTCCTTCACGTAGATCTGCCCGGTGTCCATGTCCGCGTCGAAGAGGGGGGCGAACTCCCCGCCCAGGAAGTACACCAGTGTGTCCCCGGCGTTGGGGTCGAAGGCCCTGACCGGATCGCCAATAGGGGTCCCGGCGGGGGTGTTCTCGTCCACCGAGCTCAGGGTGCCCGCGCCGGTGAAGGAGGGCGGCTGGTTGAAGTTGTGGATGCCCGGTATCTGGACGCTGAGGGACTGGCCATCGCTCCAACTGCTGCCGACCAGCTCCCAGCAGCGGGCGTGGCCGCTGCTCTTGTCCGCAGCGGAGAAGGGATATTCCTGGCCGTCAACGACCAGCACGTGGTCGTCCACCGGCTGCAGGGACACGCCGCTGCCCATTTCCAGGCACAGGGTGGGCTGGCCGGAGGCAGGGGCGTCGTGCCACAGGGCCTGCGGGCTGTAGTCCACGCCGGCCAACTGGAAGCTGGTGGTGGTTGTGATGCTGCCGTAGGCGGGCGATGCGCTCAGGTCGAGCCCCAGGTTGGTGCCGTCGGTGCCGGCGCTGATCTCGGCCAGCCAGACGTCCCGCACCGGCGTGCCGAAGCCGCTCTCGGACCAGTCGCCGGTGACCCCGGTCTGGTTGGCGCGGAACTGGACCTCGTACTCGGTGTCCTGGGTCAGGCCGGTGATGGTGACGCTGAGGTCGGTGATGGTGGTGCCGGAGGCCCACTCCGTCCAGTCTTCCGGGCCCGCGTTGGGATCGACGATGCGCACGACCTCCGACTCTCCGCCGCTCCAGGTAAAGCCAGGGTTGTCCCAGAGGAGGTAGACGGAGGAGACCTCCCGGGCGGACTGGAAGGACAACTGCTGCCCGGAGACGTGCAGCGACAGCCCGCTGAACTGCGCCTTGGTCACGTCCTTGGAGAACTGCACCTGCAGGTAGTTCGCGTGTTGGTTCACGAATCGCGCAAAGTTCACCACTGTGAATCGCTCACCGTTGTGGGTGAACTCCACCGGCGT
>JAAXHN010000160.1 GCA_012270885.1 Acidimicrobiia bacterium
GTTGGCTCCCCCACACTCCACCGCGCCGTCGGCGCGCATAGCGCAGGCGTGGTCCCATCCGGCGTCCACAGAGACGAATCGGCCCGGGGGAGGCGACGTCCTTCCCTTGTGGCTGGCTTTCCAGCACTCCAGCATGATGGGGCGCGCGGGGGCGAAGTCCAGTACGGCTCTCAAGTCCGCTTGCCGGAGCGCCTGCCCAGAAAGGAGGCCATGGTGTCCCTTCTCACCGTGTCCCGGGGCAGTAGTGGGGAGGATCGGTCCCGCATCCTCGGGTGATTCCCGCGGAAGGACTGCTCCGACAGCTTCAAGATAGGAGGCTTCGGGGCGATGTCGGAGAAGGAGGAAACAGTGATGTCATCGGGGGTGTTCAACCGGAAGGCCTTCTGCAAGAAGACTTACAACCGTGACTATACGAACAAGCCCTTGAGGGAGTTGCGCACTCGAGGGAAGCATCAACCGTCCCAAGCGGTTGGGACTGTTAGCTGCGTTCCAGCGCCTCGGGGTTGACGATGTTCCGGGGTTTTCCCTCCAGGAAGGCTATCACGTTGTCGACCGCCCCCTCGTTGAGGCGTTCTGTGCCCTCGGGCGTCTGGTCTGCCATGTGTGGGGTCAGCACCACCTGCTCGCAGGAGAGGATGGCGTCATCGGCTGGCAGGGGTTCTGTGTCGTACACGTCCAGTCCTGCTCCGCCAAGTTGGCCGGAGTTCAGGGCCCGGACCAGGGCGTCCGTTTCGACGAGCGGCCCCCTGCCACCGTTCACCAGAAACGCCCCGGGCTTCATGAGCCCGATCTCACGTTCGCCGATCATCCCGCGGGTCTCATCTGTCAGGGCAACGTTGAGGCTGACCACGTCGGCGGTGGCCAGGAGTTCATCAAAGCCGACGTAGCGGACCCCGTGGCGCCGGGCGCGTTCGGGGGTGGGATGGAACGTCCAGGCCACCACCTGCATCCCGATGGCGTTGGCCAGTCTGGCGAGTTCCGAGCCGATGTTGCCGGTCCCAACCACGCCCAGGGTCTTTCCCTGAAGGAAGACGTTTTCCCTACGCGTCCAACGGCCCGACTTCAGCTCGATGGTCTGGTATGCGGCCCTCTTGGCGACCGCGAACATCAGGCCGAAGATGTGCTCGGCGACCACCCCCGCGGTCCGCCCAGGCTGGTTGCTGACGGCCACTCCCATCTCCGTCGCGGTCTGAAGGTCGATGCTGTCGGTCCCGACGGCGCACACCACTATGAGACGGAGTTTTGTGAGGGAAGCCAGGTCATCTGCCCGCCAGGTGACCGCTCCTCGGCTATTGATGATCACCTCCGCGTCCCTGACCCGTTCTATCTTCTGCTGATCGCTGGGGCGGTCCGCGTACACGATCACCCCTCCGAACGGCTCCAGGCGATCGAGGTGTGCAGAGCCCTGGATCTGGATCGGCTCGTCGCCGGGGACCACGATGGTGGGTCGGTTTTCGAAGTTCATTCCGTAGTCCGTCTGTGCTCCAGTCAAACGGGACCTCTGTGAGCCAGACTATCCGCGCCCCGGCGGGTTAGTCAAGTGCCCGGGCTGGGAGGGGACTTCTATAGGCTTCTCATCGTGAGCGAACCCGAAAACAGCAAAAACGATGAGGGCAGTCTGGCGGGAGTGACCGTAGCGGGATCTCTGCAGGAGGTCATGGAAGCGCCTCCGACGGTGTATGAGTTGGTGGGAGGCCAGAGCTTCTTCGACGATCTGGTCAACCGCTTCTATGACGCCGTGGAGGCCGACCCGGTGCTACGGCCCCTGTATCCGGGGGATCTGCGTCCCTCCAGGGCGCGACTGGCGGGCTTTCTGGGCCAGTACTGGGGTGGCCCACCTCTCTACAGCCAGACGCGGGGCCACCCTCGTCTTCGGCTCCGCCACATGCCCTTTGCGATCGGTTGGGCCGAGCGTGAGGCGTGGATGCGACACATGACTGCCGCCCTGGATGCCGCACGGGTCGCCAACGGCTCCGGTCGGAGGCTGCCGACCGAGATCCGGGCTCTCATGTTCGACTACTTCGACAACGCCGCCACCTTCCTGGTCAACAGGGGTGACTAGAAAGTGGAGACGTTCTGGGTAATCCTCAGTAGATCCATGGACAGATGCGGTATTTGACCTTCTCCTGGTACTCCATCCACTTTTCGGGGCCGTACTTCTCGAGACATTGATTCTCGTCGAAGCGTTGGCGGAAGGTGAACAGGCTGACGATGAAGACAAAGTAGGTCCAGGCCCAGAGATTGGTGAAGTGACCGAATATCAGGGCAATCGAGAGGGACAGAAACCCCTCGCCCATGTAGTTGAGGTGGCGGGCGAGGCCCCAAAAGCCGCTGGTGAGGATCTTCCGGTCTCCGGCTTCGATGTACTCAGGCTCGATAAGCCCCAGGAACTTCCGGTCGGGCCACCGCTTGAAGGTGTACTTCTGCAGGTTGGCGCCCCGGGAGATGATCCAGCCGAACAGGAATAGCGCGGGGGTTCCGATCAGCCACACGTACCTCCCAGCCCCCGAGAACCCGGGATCGGGGTGAACCGCCATCCCCCACAGCGGCAGGATGAACATCCAGCCGTAGACGATCAATCCACCCCAGAACAGCTTGAATCCGAGATTCTCGTGGATCAGGTCATAGGTATATAGCTGGACGCGCTCGAAGATGAAATAGTCCAGCACGTAGAAGGTGAAGAAACCGGCGTAGATGAAGACGCCCGGATTGGAGTCGTCGCCGAAGCGTTCGTAGTGGTACACGGCTCCCGACAGGGCGTTGAGCGCCAGCATCGTCCCACCCACGACGTAGAAGTACATCTTGATGTCGAAGCGTTCGTTGAAGAAGGCGATCTCCTGGGAGCGCCCATCCCAAAATGCCAGCCACGGATGCTGTCCTTCGTTTGCGGGCTGGCTGAAGAACGCCACCAGCGAGAAGATGGTGGTCAGGACAGTTCCCCCGACCACCGCGTAGACTGAAGACCGGTAGAACCAATCGTGGGGCATCCCGGTGAGTTCGAAGGCCCACACCAGCACCGCCAGCACATACACCAAAAGACCGTTCAGCCGGTAGTTTCGTGGTTCGCCCGTCTCCGGATTGATGACATATCCGGGAATTTGCCGCGCAGGCAGTATGAGTTGGGCGAGGAAGAAGACGATGAAGACTATGAGGGGGGTTAGGAACCCCATAACCGCTTCCGTCCCGGTTAGCTCGAAGAGATGGCTTATGCCAAGCCATTCAATCATGACCGCATGCCCCTTCCTCCAGTGACAGGCGCACTCCCGAGGATCGCCTCCACAAGCGTTTGGTGGTGTGTCTCGTCGACTGGTTAGTGGGAAATAATGTTTCACCGCAAGGGTACCCCACGGTGACCGTTCTTCACCGGATCACGGGACAGGGGTCCTCAAACGGCGGGTTTCACAGCAACCCCTGGTTGGGATTGCCACTAGGGTGGTCAGCCCTTCCATGGGGCGCGGGGTAGGCGTTTATCCTTGTCGAAGAATGGCAAGGTGTCCACCGTCGCCTCGTGACTCTTTCCGTCCTGATCGTGCAGGATGACGGTCTTTCGATACCAGTAATCTCCCGGCAGGGGTCGGTCGAAGCGCACATAGCCCACTCCCGTGTCGAGGGTGGGCGACCAGGTCCCGACGGTCAGATGTCCAACCGGGCCGTTGTTGAAGTGGACCGGCATGCCGGCCTGCGGTGTGGCGGTTGGACAAACCAGGCCGAAGAGAAGCTGGCGGCGATCAGCCCGTTCCAGGGCGGTGCGTCCGATGAAGTCCTGTTTCTCAAGTCTGATGAAGTGCCCTAGACCCGCGCCATAGGGCGTCAGGTCCGGTTCTATGTCGGTGCCGTTGTCAAGAATCCCGGACTCGACACGTCGGATTCCCATCGACCACCCTGAACTCAACTCCATCCCGAAAGGCTCGCCGCAGGCGAACAGGCCCTCCCAGAGGGCATCATGATCCGTGGGGTCGGGTCCGCTGTTGCAGTAGATCTCTATCCCCACCTCCCCGGTCCACCCGGTGCGGGAGATCCACAGTGTCTGGCCGCAGACCTCGAAGAACCCGGCGTGGAAGTACCGGAAATCAGCCGCCAGCCCGCCGCCGATGGCCGCATCCAGCACGGCGAGCGACTTCGGTCCCTGGATCTGGAGCACCCGAGAATCGGGGTCGGAGACTTCCACGTCAAGGCCGATGGCATTTGCTCCGAGCCAACTCTCAAACTCGCCGTTCGCCTTCACATACCAGAAGCGGTCCTCGGAAATGCGCATGACCACCCCATCCATGAGTACCGTGCCATCTTCCCGGCAGGCGATGGCGTAGCGACACCGGCCAACCCGCAGCGTCTCAACCTTGCAGGCGAGAACCCTGTCGAGCAGTCGGGCGGCATCCGGGCCGACTATCTCGAGTGGCTTTTCGGGTACGTCGTACAAGAGAACATCCCGGCGCAACTTCCAATACAGGGGGACGGGATCCTCGTCATTGGTCAGCTTGAGGGGAAACAACCGGTCGCAATACACGCCGAAGACCGTTTCTTCGGTGACGTAGCGGTCCGCAAAGGGTGAATGGCCGAGTCGAAACGAAGTGACCTCGACCGTATCGAAAGACTCGACGTAATAGTGTTTGTCCCCTTTCATCTATGCCTCCAATGATGAACGGCCCGGCGGCCTATGGTACCCAGCGGATCTCCGGGAACCACGCCGGGCGCCGGGGTCAGTCGCTCTCCGGAACCATCACGGTCACGCTGTATGACATCACCTCGACGGGGCAGGGGAGGCCTGGAGGTACAATCGCTCGTGGTGGATCTGAGGAGAAACATCCGGGCCGTTCCCGACTTCCCCGAGCGGGGCATCCTATTCAGGGACATCACCCCGCTGCTGGGTAATCCGGCGGCGTTCCGGTACACCGTGGGGGAGCTGTGCGCCCACGCGGAGGCAAGGGAGGCTGCCGCGATAGTGGGCATCGAGTCCAGGGGGTTCGTGTTCGGGACAGCTATGGCCGACCGCATGGGACTTCCCTTCGTCCCGCTTCGCAAACCCGGGAAGCTGCCGGCAGAGCGCTTTTCAGTCAGCTACTCCCTCGAGTACGGGGAGAGCCAGCTCGACATGCACCGCGATGCCTTGTCAGCAGGAACCAGGGTGTACATCGTCGATGATTTGTTGGCGACGGGAGGGACTGCGGAGGCGGCCACCAAGCTGGTCGAGATGGCCAGGGGCGAGGTGGTGGCGCTTGGGTTCGTGATCGAGTTGGCGGACCTGGGTGGACGGGCCAGGATCGAGGGCTACGACATCATGAGTCTGCTCTGCTACTGACCGGTTCCGGGGCGGCCGGTAGCGGCCCCGTTCTCCGGTTGAAGACGAGGTTGTGAAACAAACCGACTGCCTGCGGTTGATGCTGTGCCACAGGTGATACATATTGACAGGAGCAAACACCAGGACGGCCCCGCTCACGCGCCGGCGGGATCGTGCCGAGGGATCAAAGTATTCGGAGAACCGTCTCGGGCGTGGGCTGACCGTGTTCGACCCTGGATTAGGTGGTGATGGGGAAGGGAGCCGAATGGGGACCTTGTTTTTCGCGACTCCTGGGCCTTGGTTGGGAGGTGTCTGTTGGTGGGGCGGACTAGTCGGCCTGCGCTTGTCGGCGGACTTCGGTGAGGGTGGCGTGGGGAAGGATCGCTTCGGCGTCGACGAGGATGTCCAGCACTGCGGGCACTCGGGCATCCAGGGCCTTTTCGAATGCCGGAGGGAAGTCCTGGGTGCGCTCGATGGTGGCGCCGAAAGCTCCAAAGGCCCTCGCGTAGGCCGCGAAGTCAGGGTTGTCGAGGTCAGTACCGCTCGGTCGGCCCGGGAAGGTGCGCTCCTGGTGCATCCTGATGGTGGCCAGCATTCCGTTGTTGACCACCAGGACGATGATCGGCGTGTCGTACTCCACGGCCGTGGCCAACTCCTGTCCGGTCATGAGGAAATCGCCGTCGCCGGAGATGGCGACCACCGGGACATCGGGGTGATACAGCTTGGCGGCCACCGCGGCCGGGACCGCATAGCCCATCGCCCCGCTCTGAGGTCCGAGTTGGGTCCCGTACCGGATGAACCGGTAGTAACGCTGAGGCCAGAGGGTGTAATTGCCGGCGCCGCTGGTGAGGATCGCTTCGGCAGGTAGGCGAGAGTCAAGGTAGGTCATCACCTTCCCTAAGTCCACCGCACCCGGGGCCGGTGGAGGCGCCAGCGTGGCTTCGTAGTCGGCGCGCGCTCCGGCTGCCCAGGCTCGCCACGGCTGGCCGGGGAGGGGCGGCGCGGCCGAAAGGGCGGCCACCGTCTCGGGGATTCCAGCACAGATACCGAGAGTGGGCTTGTAGACCCGGCCCAACTCGTCCGGGTCAACATGGATATGAATCAGGGCCTGCCCCGGGTTGGGGGGTTCAAGCAGTGTATAACCCCTCGTAGCCGTGTCGGCCAGGCGCGTCCCTATGGCGATGATCAGGTCCGCTTGCAGGATCCGGTCGGCCAGGGTGGCCATAACCCCTACGCCTGAGTGGCCCACATAGCAGGGTGATCGATTGTCGAGGAAGTCCTGTCGTCGGAAGGAGACTGCGACCGGGAGATGGTTCCGTTCCGCCCAGGAGATCAGTGCCCGTGAAGTATTGGCGTCCCACGCGCCGCCGCCGACTATCACCAGCGGTCGCTTGCTTCCGGCCAGAAGGGAACGCATTTCCGCCAACTCCCCGGGGCTGGCTGGGGGCCTCCCCGGTGGCGGCGCCACAGGGGCATCGGGAACCGACACGTTCGCGGCCAGCACGTCCTCGGGCAGTGACACGACCACCGGCCCCGCGCGACCATCTCGTGCCACCCGCATGGCTCGGGCGGTCACCTCGCTCAGATGCTCAGGGTGCTCCACTTCCACCGCCCACTTGGCCAGCGGGGCGAACATCGCCTCGATGTCAACCTCCTGGAAAGCCCCCCAACCCCGTTGGCCGGTGGGGACCTGACCCACGAACAGCAATAGGGGAGTGCTGCTCTCGGCGGCATTGTGCACTCCCACCGAGGCGTGTGTCGCACCCGGGCCTCTGGCGACCAGGGCCACGCCCGGCTCGCCGCGGAGGCGGGCGTGCGCCTCGGCCATGATGGTCGCTCCTGCTTCGTGGCGGCAGGACACAGTGCGAATTCGGGGTTCGTCGTACAGGGCGTCCAGGACGGGTAGAAAGGCCTCGCCCGGCACGGTGAATATGGCGTCCACCCCGTGGCGGCGCAACTGGTCGACCAGCACCCGCCCCCCATGACGTACGACCGAATCCGAGCCTGTCAAAGGATCCTCTCCCCGAGCAATACTCTTGCCCGCTGACGGTTGGGAGAATCCCCTTCGGTCGGATCGGGATGAGCGATGTCTGCGTCCCGGTAGGACACCACCCGGATGCCGGGACCGGCCGCCGCGCCCGCGGGACGTTGCGAGGGCGATTGGCTGAGAGCTCGGCTGTGGAGGGGAGTAGTCCGCGAGCACGTCGAATCCCCTTGACCGTCACAGCGCTCCTGCATACAAAGAAGAAAAGCTAACAGGCGGGCGCTAACGCGGGGGCCTGGAGGCGGTGCGTTCCACCCAGTCGCGCAGTTGTTCGATGGTTGCATCCAGCACGGTAAGCGCTGGGGAATCTGAACCGGGGAGGTCGGGGTCCTTGATTCCGGTGGACGTGCTCACGGCAACCGTCAGCCCGGAGGCGGTTTCTGCAATCCGGCGCGCGGCGGCAATGGCGACCGCGGAGGAGATCTCGACGTGCAGGCCGTTCTCGCGCCCGACCCGTTCTCTCTCCGCCAGGTACCTGTCCTGGTGGACAGCCATGGCTTGCCCACCCGAGATACGGATGGCATGGAGGCCCTGGAAGTAGGCGTATGTGTTCCCGATCGACCAGGCGGGGGAATCGTGCCTGACCACCCGGGTTCGTTCCTGAGAGTCCGGATCCGGACGGGAAAGCGCTGTGGTGAAGGCTGCTCCGGTGGAGGCTTCGGCGGCCACCAGGGCAGGGATCCTCCGGATCAGACCGGCTTCGGCCAGTTCCTGGAAACCCCGCCCGATCCCCGACAGGAGGTCTCCCTTCGAGGCGGGGACGGTTACCGTCTCCAGTTCGTCGCCATGGTCGCGGGCCAACTCGTAGGCGATGCTCTTGAATCCCTCGTTGCCGTAGGGGTTGCCGCCCACCCGGTCGTCGGTGAAGGCGGCGGGATACCAGCCGAGCTCCCTTACAGCCCCGGCCAGCATGAGGTTCCGCTCGTCCGTGGATCCATAGCCGATCAGAGTGGCTCCGACGCCGGCGAGAAGCTTCTCCATCACCGGGGGGATCCCGACGGTGGTGAGAACGATGCATCGCAATCCGGCACGGGCCGAGTAGGCAGCTGCAGCGGCACCCGCGTTGCCGCTCGAGGCGATCACCACAGTGGATGCGCCGAGTTCCCGGGCTTTGGTCAGGGCGGCGCTCATCCCTCGGTCCTTGTGTGACCATGTCGGGTTGGCCGCCTCGTTCTTGACCGCCAGCGGCCCCGAACCCCGATCGCCCTGCAGGAGAACACTGGGTGTGTTCCCCTCCCCAAGGCTCACCGGCGGGACGTCCGGGGCTATCGGGAGGGTATCCTTCCACTGGTAGAGGCCTCCTCGGTAGCTGTCCAGATCATGTCGCCGGAGGTCGGCCAGCGGGGGCGCCAGGTTGACATAGACTCCCTCTTGTGCGCAGACGGCACATCCCTCGTATCCCGAGCCTGGTCCGCCGCATCGCGGGCAGTCAAGGGTCATGCCGGGTTCTCCGACGGGATTTCCAACGGGTGCCAGCAGGCATACATGTGTTGTCTCCCTTCCAGGTGAGGTGTTTCGGTACGGCACTTTGAGTCGTCCGAGCGGGGGCACCGGGGATGGAACGAGCACCCCGGGGGTCGCTCGGAGGGCTGGGGGGGTTCGCCCCTCAGGTTGGTGCGGCTTCGCTTCCGGGTCTGGTCGACCGTCGGGATGGCGGAGATCAACGCCCTGGTGTAGGGGTGGTGGGGCCTTCCGAAGACCTCGGTTACGGGGCCCTGTTCGACGATCCGTCCCAGGTACATCACCGCCATTTCGTCACACACCCGCTCGAGGACCGAGAGGTCATGGGAGACCAGGATCACGGCCACCCCTCGATCCCGGGCGGCCCTTCGTATCAGTAAGAGGATCTCTCCCCGGGTGGAGACGTCCAGCATCGAGACCGGTTCGTCGGCGATGATCACGTTCGGGTCCAGCACCAGGGCCCTGGCGATGGCTACCCTTTGTCGCTCGCCTCCCGACATTTGGCTGGGCATTCGGCCGCTGAAGGTCGCCGGATCCAGTTCGGCGTCGCTCAGGGCGTCTCGAACGCGCCGCTCGATTTCCGTCTTGTCTCTCACTCCCTGAGATCGCAGAGGCTCGGCAACACTGTCGAACACAGTGAACCGCGGGTTCAAGGAGTCGTAGGGATCCTGGAAAATGAGTTGGACGTCGGACCTGACCAGCCTCCAGTCCGCCTGATCCAACCCGGC
>JAAXHN010000161.1 GCA_012270885.1 Acidimicrobiia bacterium
TCCCGGATCCGGATGGGGACCCTGGTGACCAGCAATGTGCTTCGCCATCCGGCCCTCCTGGCCCAGGAGGCCATCACTGTCGATCACGTCTCCGGAGGCCGGCTCGAGTTCGGCATCGGCTGCGGGTGGTTTGAGGAGGAGCACGAACGGTTCGGGATCCCCCTATTCGAGCCCGGGTCGCGGGTGGACCGCTTCTCCGAAGCGATGGAGATCATCGACCCGCTCATGCGTGGGGCAACCGTCTCCTATGAGGGTCGGCACTACCAGTTGAGCGAGGCCCGGCTCCGGCCCCGGCCCGTTCAGTCGCCCCGCCCGCCCTTCACTCTCGCCGCCCACCGGCCCCGGATGATGAGGATCGCCGCGCGCTTTGCGGACCGGTGGACCTCGTCGGGGACGCGTGAGGAGATGCGGGAACGGAGCCGGTTCCTCGACACCGAGTGTGATAGGATCGGAAGGGACCCGGCCGAGATCATCCGTTCCTTCCGGGCGGGGCCCTCCAACCCGACCTGCCGGGGCCTCCCCGACCTTTGGTCGAGCCCCGACGCATTCTCGGAGGTCCTGGGCACCCTGAAGGAGGCCGGGGCGGACGAGCTCATCATGGACCAGCCCCGCCCCGACCAGTACAAGACAGTCGAGCAGATCGCCTCTAGGTTTGTCGGGCCAAGTCGGAAGGGGCGTCCATAATGAGAGTGGAGGTGAAGGTGTGAAGGGCTTCAGAATCGGGATTTCCGCCATGCAGTACGAGCCGTACCCGGTGCTGGTGCGAAAGTGGCGGTACTTCGAGGAGTTGGGTTTCGAGAGCGTCTGGCACTGTGATCACCTGCTGTTCACCGGCGATTCCAGCGTTCCCCTCTATGAGGGGTGGACCGTCCTGTCGGCCCTGGCCGCCGAGACCTCCCGGATCCGTTTGGGAGTGCTGGTGAGTAGCAATGTGCTCCGCCATCCGGCGCTTTTGGCCCAGGAGGCGATCACCGTCGACCACGTGTCCCAGGGACGGGTGGAGGTGGGAGTCGGCTGCGGGTGGTTCGAGGAGGAGCACCGCCGGTTCGGGATCCCCCTCTTCGAGCCCGGTTCGCGGGTGGACCGTTTCGCCGAGGCCTTGGAGATCATCGACCCGCTGCTCCGGGGAGAGACTGTCTCCTACGACGGCGAGCACTACCAGATATCGGAGGCCAAACTTCGTCCCTACCCGGTGCAGTTGCCCAGACCGCCTCTCACCCTGGCGGCCCACCAGCCCCGGATGATCCGGATCTGCGCCCGGTATGCCGACCGGTGGAACTCCAGCGGCACGCCCGAGGAGATGGCCGGGAGGAACCGGCTCCTCGACGAGGCATGTGAGAGGATCGGGAGGGATCCCGGCGAGATAGTCCGCTCCATGCGGGTGTCGGTCCCCAAGCTGGTCGCAGGAGGTTTTCCGAACCCGTGGTCGAGCGTCGACGCCTTCTGCGAGGTGGCGGGCACATACCGGGAAGCGGGGGTGGAGGAGTTCATCATAGACCAGCCCCGGCCCGAGCAGTACCAGGAGGCCGAACAAATCGCCTCGGAGATCCTCTGAGGGTCCCTGATCCGACCGTCCGGAGCGCCGGGACACAGGTGGCTGGGGAGACCCTAACCATCCCGGGACCCCGGTGGACGAGAGTGGAGATGGCTTTCCGATGACAGAGACCAGGTTCGGGATATTCGTCCCCCAGGGCGACCCGTACCCGGTGCTGGTGCGGAAGTGGCGCCACTACGAGGAGTTGGGGATCGAGACTGTCTGGCAGCCCGACCACTTCCTCCGTCCCACCGATCCGACCGCTCCCATGTTCGAGTGCTGGACCACCCTGTCCGCCCTGGCCGCCGAGACCTCCCGGATCCGGATGGGTGCGCTGGTCTCCAGCAACCTCCTCCGCCATCCCGCACTCCTGGCCCAGGAGGTCCTAACCGTCGATCACATCTCGGGCGGCCGTCTCGAGGTGGGAGTGGGCTGTGGATGGTTCGAGGAGGAGCATGAGCGGTTCCGGATCCCCCTCATGGAGCCCGGTCCGCGGGTGGACCGGTTCTCCGAGGCCATGGAGATCGTCGACCGCCTGCTGCGGGGAGAGACCGTCAGCTACGAAGGGGAGCACTACCGGCTATCGGAGGCCAAGCTCCGTCCCTACCCCGTCCAGTTGCCCCGCCCGCCCCTCACCCTGGCGGCCCACCGTTCCCGGATGCTCCGGATCTGCGCTCGTTACGCGGACCGGTGGAACTCCATTGGGACACCCGAGGAGATCGCCGAGCGGAACCGCATCCTCGACGCCGAGTGCCAGCGGATCGGGAGGGACCCGGCCGGGATCGTCCGCTCGGTGTTCATGAATGCCGCCGACCCGGCCGCACGGGGACTGCCGGACGTGTGGACGAGTCCCGGCGTCTTCTCCGACGTGGTGGGCAGGTACACGGAAGCCGGGGTGGGGGAGTTTATCATCAACCAGCCCCGTCCCGACCAGCAAGCCACGGCCGACGGGATCCTCGCGGAACTGATGGTGCGATGAGAGGACTGCGGTTCGGTGTCACCGTGGTCCAGTCGGATCCCTACC
>JAAXHN010000162.1 GCA_012270885.1 Acidimicrobiia bacterium
TCAACGACATGGTCCTACTATGCAGCAGATGCCACCACAAAGTCCACGACGACCACTGGCAAATACACAAAACACCAACCGGGAAGTACACCCTCAAACCACCCCCAAAACACAACCACCCAACAACCACCCGACGCAACCGCAAATACCAAAACCGCCGAAGCACCCTTCAAACAAAGAAAATAGCTGCCCGTCAAGCCAGTCCAGAAGAGGCGGACATCTCTGCTAAGAGCGAATCCCCACTTTGCCTCCGGATGCGATGACCGCTTCGATGGGATCGATCCAGTGGTCTCCGGACAGATCCGAAAGGACGCCCCCTAGCACCTCACGGTCGATGAGAATCGGAGGGACGACCGAGATCAATCCCGACCGATCGAGACTCCCTGCCACCCAGCCTGCCTTCACCACTTTGACCGCTTCCGAGACGGGTCGACCGGACACCACCGCGTCCCAGCTCCTCTCGAGATCGGCAGCCATAGCATCGAACTCATTTCCGGGCGGCGGCTCCTCACTTCCGACAATGGCCACCGTCCGAACGGTGGAGGACAACCGCCCGAAGGCCTCCTTCACCGCACGGGTAGAGATCACCAAGCCTCCATTCCGGCCGGTAACCGCCGGTGGAGCAAGCACCGCGGTGCGTCCCAGGACATGAGTGCGGGCCGATTGCTGCGGCGGGGAGGAAACTGGCTTGGAGGACAACAGTCACCTACCCTACCTGTCAACTGATGAGAAGCAACGGCGGTCGTGGTGGGGCCATACTCCTGGCCGGGGGAAAGGGCACCCGCGCCGGGCTCTCCGCCAACAAGGCGTATGTGACCGTCGGGGGGCGGCCCATGATCAGTTATTCAGTGGAGACCTTGGACCGCTCTCCCTGGGTGGCCCGACTTGTGCTGGTCATCAGACCAGAGGACCGCCGAGCAGCCGAGCAGGTGATGGACCGGGTCGGGGTCGCCACTCCCTGGCTGATGGTGACAGGAGGTGAATCCCGCCACGCCAGCGAGTATCAGGGGCTCGAAGCCCTCTCCGGAGAGATCGCTGGGGGACACATCGACCTGGTGGCCATCCATGACGGCGCCAGACCCTTCGTCAGTCCCTCGCTGCTCCACCAGTTGTTCCGCGATGCCGGCCGTCACGGGGGAGCTGTACCCACCTTGCCGGTGGAGACGCCCACCCATCGTCTGACCGGGCAAGGGGAGATCACCCTGTTGAACCAGGACAGGCTTCACAAAGCACAGACACCCCAGGTCTTCTCGGCGCCCGAGCTTCTTGCCGCCTATCGCCGCGCCCAAGGGGCTGGCTTCGAGGGAGTGGACACCGCCGAGACCGTGGAGCGATTCTCCGACCTCAAAATAAGGGCTACGCCCGGAGACCCGAACAACCTCAAGCTCACGTTCCCCGAGGATTTCGCGTTGGCCGAGACCATCGCCTGCGACAGCTGACCACCCACTGAGTGGCCCCGTCGGTCAGGCGATAAAGGTCAAGAAGCTCACATGCCTCCACGCCTTACGCCACCGTATTTCATCCGGGTGTCGCTCATGGCTGCTGCTCGCTTCGTGTCGTCTCGAATGCCTGCGTCCACCACTTCTCCCACGAAGAGTGTGTGAGTACCGAGGTCGATAGCCCTCCGTACCTCACAGTCCATGAAAGCGATGGCATCCTCGAACACGGGAGCACCGGTCTTTCCGACGCGCACCGCACGGTCATTGAGGGTCATGCCCTGGCGGACGGCCGGCTTCGAGAATTTCACGAACACGCGCTTGTCATCGGGATCCCAAAGGTTGACCGTGAAGCTTCCCCCTTCGGAGATTAACCGGTGGGTCACCGCGTGGTTCTCCACCCCGATCCCTATCAGGACCGGTTCCATGGATAGTTGGGTTATCCAGGACGTAGTCATCCCGTTCCAAGTCTCCCCTGAGGCGGAGCCGACCAAAGCCAAAGCGTTCGGAATCTTCCAAGTGACCTTGTTTACGAGTTGGTTTTCCAGCATCCCCTGTATTCTGGCAGACATGCGCATCTTGGTTTGCACCTCGGGTGTGCTACAGGCACCGCCAGTCATCGACTTCTGTGCCCCTCTGGTGGGCGATAGCGGAAGAGTCGTGATCATGACTGTGGTTCAGGTACCCCTATCTTTGCTGGACCAATTCCAACGTCAACCTCGTTCGTTTCTCTCTGAGGACCCTCAGGACTCACCGGGGCACCACTCCGCCGCAGAGGCCGACTACGTCCGCGAGCGTGGCCAACGCGCGGTCGCCACCTTGGCCAGCGGGTTCCGATCCGCGGGGATCGACCCGGAAGTCTCCTACGTGTCCGGTCACGACCTGGCGGAGGCGATCATGGCTCAGGCCGAGGAAATGCAGGCTGACCTGGTTGTCATGGGCGCCACTCGTCAATTGTTCGAGGCCGAGGTGTGGGCATCGGTCACCGCCAGGGTGGGGATGGAATGCGAGCGGCCCCTCCTGCTGATGCCCTCCCGACCTCCAGAGGAAACCAGCTGCCCTGAACCCCTCTCATCTCGTCGGTTCGGCGCCGACCGCCATCCGGCGCTTTAATTTTTGGGTTTCCCTCCCGACCCGCCACCACCGTTCCGGTTGAAATTTCGGATAGGCGCAGGCCTGTCCGAACCGAGGACTTCGGTCGTCGGCTTGGTGCTCTCCCCCGGAGCGTTTTGTCGGGCCGCTCACCGGGAGACAAGACTTGGTAGTGATCGAGGCCCGTCCGGACGGCCGCGATGTTTGTAACCACCAGTGTGTGCAGTGGCAGGGACAGTTTCAAGGGTCCGGCCCTTTCAGGGATTTTTTTTCGCGACCTCCCCTTTCTGTCCCCGCCGACCCGTCCCGGAAGTGCCTAGTGACCCCCCCTGACCCGGTTGATTGCCGCTGCCAGCTCCGAGGCCGCTCCGGCCATGTCGGAGGATGTGGTCACTCCCCGTGAACTGCTGATCACCAGACCGCTGCGGTCCGGGTTGAGCCCCGCCTCCAGCACCTGCTCCAACTTCCCTCCCTGGGGGCCCACACCGGGCACCAGAAAGGTCATGTCGCCAACCAGTCCTCGAGCGATGCGCAGGTCCTTGGGGCGGGTTGCTCCCATTACAAGAAGGCAGTTGCCCAAGCTGTTCCATTCTTCAGCCACCAGGCGGGCCAACCGCTGCCAGAGCGGCTCTCCTCCAACCTCCAGGGTCTGCAGATCGTCCGCGCCGGGATTCGAGGTGCGGCAGAGGATCACGCAACCCCGCTCCCCCCGGTCCAAGAAGGGTTGAAGGGCGTCCCTTCCCAGCCACGGGTTCAAGGTCACGGCATCAAAGCCGAGCCGGTCGAACAAGAACCCCGCATAGGCCTCGCTGGTCGTGCCGATGTCGGCCCGCTTGGCGTCCCCGATCACCGGCATACGAGGATGCTCCGATCCCAGATACTCCATGATCCTCTCCAAGGAGGCGATCCCCCCGGAGCCCCTCGCCTCGTAGAAGGCCAGGTTGGGTTTGAACGCACACACGAAGGGATGGGTCTGGGATATAACCTGTCGACCCCACTCGAACAGGGCGTCACGGGCCCCGCCCGGCTCATTCTCGAAAACCAGATCCGGAGCAGGGTCCAAGCCCACACAGAGAAGACTCCCCGACTCCTCCATCCGGGCGGAAAGCCGTTCGGAGAACTTGCCCACCTAAGCCACCGGCGCCCAGTGGTGAGGGTCCGACCACCACCACCGCCGCGCCTCCTCAAGTGGCCGTATGGGCTGATCCGGACAGAAAGTCAACACCTCGGCCTCCGACAGAGCGTCTGTAGCCGACCGAACCGTTGTCACGTAATCTCTTCCGACTCCGCCAGGATCAGCGCCGGAGCAGTCGGCCCGCGGAACACCAGGGCGCTCCAGTACTGAACCGCCGCCGCTCCCCGATCGAGAAAGTCACGGTAGCTCTGACCATCCAGCACTCCCCCACAACCAACGATCTCGAATTCCACTCCCGACTCGGTGCGGAACGAGTCCAGTTCCTCCACCACCTCCAAGGCCAGGCCGTGAAGGGAAGCTCCCCCCCCCCCCCCCCCCCC
>JAAXHN010000163.1 GCA_012270885.1 Acidimicrobiia bacterium
GCGTTGGTCGCGGCTGTCATCCTCGGCCTCATTGCGGTTTTCGCCCTGGTATGGCCGTTTGTCAGCCCTTACGGCCCTCGGGAAATCCATGCCGACGCCGCCTTGAGCGGCCCGTCCGTCCGGTTTTGGCTGGGCACGGACGACACTGGGCGCGACATGGTGACCCTGCTGGCCCATGGGGCTCGAATCTCTTTGGGTATTGCCGTGGCGGCAGAGATTCTGGCGGTGCTCTCCGGCGTCCCGCTGGCCATGATCGCCGGGTTGCTGGGAGGCATCGTCGACAGCATCATCATGCGCACTACGGACGCGCTTCTGGGGTTTCCCGGCATCCTGATCGGATTGATGGTGGTGACGCTGTTCGGAGCCTCCCTGGCCACCCTGATGATTGCCATTGCGCTGATGACCGTGCCCTATCTGATCAGAGTCGTCAGGAACGCGGTTGTCGTCGAGAAGCAAAGGCTGTACGTGGTCTCATCGACTGCCCTTGGCGTCAAACCGGGGACGTTGCTACGCAGGACGATTCTGCCCAATATCGTTTCGCCGCTGATAGTCCAGGTGTCATTCGGTCTGGCGGTGGCCATCCTGACCGAGGCCTCATTGGGCTTTTTGGGTCTCAGCGTGCAGCCACCTGCCGCCTCATGGGGAACGCTTCTCCAGGTAGGTTACAGCTACATCCGCATCACACCGTGGCTGGTGTTGTTTCCCGGCATTCTGATCTTCGTCAGCGTTTGGGCTTTGAACACCCTCGGTGACGCAGGGCGCGACGTCTTGGACCCGCGCCAGCGAGACACTGTTGAGCAGGGCGTCCGGTAGATCGCAGACTCACCCCCCGGTCAGGGGTGCCAGAGTGTCAAACTCCGGCCGCCATCTCCTGCAACGTCCGGTAGAAGGCGCTCGGCACCAGGATCCCGTTGCTAGTGGATTCGCGGCGCGCCGCGTAGCGCCGTTGGGAAGGCAAGCGGGTTCCCTCCTGGGCGAGCACCCGGCCGAAGAGCTTCTCGGAGTGACTGAGCGGACTTTGCAGATCTGCGTGGAAGTGTTCAGGGTCGATCGCAATGATCAACTCTCCTCCCAGCGGCGGCATGTCCTCGCGGGGATCCGCCTTCGTGGCTTCGAAGCTGAATGGGGCGCCTATCAGGGCCCCGGCAAGCAGTTCGACCATCAGGGCGAGAGCCGCGCCTTTGTAACCACCGAACGGCAACTGGGCGCCTTCCAAGCCTTCCGCGGGGTCGGTGGTGGGGTTGCCATCCGGGTCGATGGCCCATCCCGGGGGAATCGGCTTCCCATCGCGGTGATGGAGGAGCAGGTCTCCTCGGGAACTGGCGCTGGAAGCCTGATCGAACACCAGAGGGGGAGCGCCGTCGCGGGGCCAACCGAAAGCCATTGGATTGGTGCCGTACACCCGTTGGGTTCCTCCGGCCGGAGCCACGAATGCCATGTATTGGGTGAAGGCGAAAGAGACGAGGCCTCGTTCGGCCAGCCATTCCACCTCGGGCCAGAGTGCTGCCACGTGATAGCAATTGACAATGGAGACGGCGGCAATCCCATTCGCCCTTGCCTTCTCTACCAGCCCTTCGATACCTACCTGGATCGCCAGGGGGGCGTAACCCCTGTGGGCATCGACCCTCGCCAATCCGGGAGAGATGTCTTGAGTCTCTGGCACGGCGCTTCCATTGACTTTGCCGTCATTGAGCCCCTTCACATAGAAGGGCACCCGAAAGAGACCATGGGCTTTACAATCGTCGCGCTCGGCCGCGGTAATGGTTCGAGCTACAGCATCTGCGTTCTCGGGAGATGCTCCATTGACTCTCAGAGCGGCCCCTGCGAGCCGATGGACTTCTTCGAGAGATACTCTTACTTGGTCATTCTCGGGCATTGTGACGATCCCTCCTCGGAAAGCCCTCCATTAGAGCCTACCCGTAGTATCGCTTCGATGCTGGGCCCGCCCCTGTTTGGTGATAGGAATTGATGACATTTCCGGCTAACCGGGTTGGGTTCACTCACTCGTTTCCCGAAGCCAAGAGGGTTGTGTTGTCAGGCAGCAGGGCAATGCGACCCCGGTTGCCATCCACCGCCACCTCCACATCGTCTCCTTGCTCCATTTTCTCTCGGTCCCGACCGATCCAAAGACTGACGTCCACCCCGCATACTGCGGGAACTCCCAGCCACTTCGCTACCTCGAATAGGTGCGCCCCGGGGTTTCCCTCGGCAGTGACGATCCCCGCCGCATCCCACAAGAGGGGGGCGAGATTTCCCAAAGGCTGATCTGCCACGATGACTTCCCTCGGGGCAAAGGCGCCAGCCTGTTGGGCGGTGCTGATATGTCTGAGTCGGCCCACTCCCCATCCCGCGGCGGCCGGGTGCCCGGAAAGGGTGTGACCCAGGGATGCGACCACGCCATAAAAGAGATGTTCCCAGCGTCCGGCTCCGACTCGCCGGCTGAGGCTCTCTCTTCTGACCCTTGGCGTGTCCAGGGAGTCAGGGTCGAGATACCACATCCAACCGGGGTGAGGGATCTCTCCGGCCTGCTCCAGGGCTGCTGCCAGTTCTCCCAGGCTCTCCAGGTGTGTTCTTGCCAAGCCGAAGTCCACCTTGGTGGGGCTAGAGAGCCACTCCCGGCCGGTGGAGGCGTCCCCCCTAAGCAGCTTTGCCCAGGATCTGGCGGCGGCTTCGGGGACCCAGGCTCCCTGCCACCGCTGTGAGGTCAGCAGGGCAGCATTCTCCCTTATCTCGGGGATGAGGGTTGCCGGACTCCCGTGGGTGGGTGCGCTTCGGATCGCAGGGAGGTCATCCAAGCCGATGGCCCATGGCCACACCAGCTTCTCACCGACGGGACCCGGAAAGCGGAGCATTGTGCGGACCATGCTGGCGAGTTCCGGGTTCGCCTTCCTGGCGACCCTTGGCGCCTCTTGGCGAAGGTGGATTGGTCGCGTGTCTGCGCTCCGCTGGGCTTGGAGCAGGTATATCTCCCGGTCCTCTCCCATGGCCCACTCGACGTGGGAACATCCAACCTCCTTCTGGGAGAGCCTGGTTAGACAGGCCACCTCCCGCACGAGTTCTGTGGACAAAGGTGAGCCTTCTGAGGCCTGGACCGAATCATCCCCGGTTACCACTGCCACGTGTCCGTTATCCCAGCCAGCCACGAGAGGTGCATGGTGTCCCAGCATTCCGGCGATCGTGACCCGGCCTTCCTCACCGAGGGTGGCCACTCCGCCGCAGACGGTCGGCAACTCGGGTTGGATGAGGACCGCCATCTCCACCTCGGCTGGTTGCATTCCCACCAATCGGTAACGCTTCAGGGTGTCGGGGTTGAAAACAGACGCCCAGCATCCCACCACCCCAACCACTGCTTCATCGGCATTGAGGCCCACATACGACGCGAATGCTCCTGCCCAGACTCCTTCCTCTCCCGCCCGGCTGGAGGATCGCACCACCAGGGAGTCGCCCAAATCCCGAGCCGCCCGGGGCAGTTGCGACAGGAGGCCGGGAGGGGGATGGTCGTAGACAGCGGTGCGGGCCGCTCCCGAGTTGTCCCGAGCCTCGAGCGCCGCAGCCCCGGCGCGAATAGCTGGGAGTGAGACACATGAGGGCACGACCAGCCCCCCCAAGACAGGCAAGCCATGGGAGCGGGCCTCGGCCAGGCGACTGGCCTTGGCTCCCACCAGCGCCGGGTTTTTCGCATCCGCCTCGTCGAGCCAGACCAGGCGGGCCGCTTCAGGCATGGTCAGTCCACGACGATTATCTCGTGAGACTTGTAGGTGGAGACCATCTCGATCCCGGTGTCGGTGACATACAGCATCTCCTCGAGTCGGACCCCGAAACGGTGGAGCTTTCCATGCTGGGTTTCCAAGGCGAAGGTCATCCCCGGCTGGATCTCCACTGGATGGTCCAGGGACCAGATGCGGGAGATCACCGGCGGGTCGTACTGGGCCAGGCCTAGGCCGTGACCCCAGAGGTTGGCTGCCGCCTGGTCCTCCTCGGCGTATCCCCACACCTCCTGGGCGCTGGGCCATTTGGAGGCGACGTCGGCGGTCGTGACGCCCGGTCGGGTGGCCTCGATCGAGTTCCAGAGCCAGGTGTGCGCCTCGTCGTAGACGCTCTGCATCTCGTCGGTGGGCTTCCCGCCCACGCAGTAGGTGCGGTACACGCAACTCTTGAACCCGTTCCAGGTGAGGGCGGCCAGGTCGACGATGACCAACTCGCCAGGGCGGATCATCCGGTCGGAGAAGTTACGCCAGTTGGGCCAGGCGTTGGGACCCGAGGAGACGATCACGTCCTCCACGTCCTCCATGCCGGGAATCGAATAGAGCTTCTCGAACCCGAACGCCGCCACCTGGTTCTCGGTCATACCCGGCTTTATGAAGTTGGTGATCTCGTAATGGACGTAGTCGCATATCGAACCCACCATCGAGAAGGCCTTGACCTCGTCGGGGCTCTTGATGGCCCGGGCCTCCATCATGGGAGTCATGCCGTCGGTCCACTCGATTCCGTGCTGCTGGAAGGCGCCGATCAGGTTGATGTCGATGAAGTCCACGCCCAGCGGTTTGTCCTTCACTCCGGCTGCCTCGAGGTCGCTGATCAGGGCCTTGGTGAACTTGTTCACCTGCTGGGTGGAGGCCGGACCTACCGCACCTTTGATCCAGGCGTAGGAGTACCGGATGTTCTCCTTGGGGATCCAGGGGTTGTGGACTTCCAGGTGGAACCCCAGGTCGCCCTGCTCGTAGACGATCGGGGGCTGGTCCTCGATCAGCACCACGTAACGGAGCCCGGGCTTGAGACGGTTCCACCCCGGGGTGAGTGTGGACGAGACATACCGCATGTTCTCGTCGTAGAAGAGCAATAGGGCGCCCAGACCATGGCGTCTCATCGCCTCGTGGGCTCTCTTCAGCCGCCACTTCCGGACAGCTTCCCAGTTGATGCCCTCTTTCCAGTCCGTGCTCAAGACCCCGAATGCTTCCCTCATGTACTTCCTTGCTCGACTGGAGGAAATCATACCGCCGCGACCCTGCGGAAGCGACGGAGAGATAGGGCTCAGGGAGTCAGGAGGACCTTGAGGTGGTCGCCGCTCCGGGCCGCGGCAAAGGCCCGGGCCGTCTCCTCCAGGGGATAGCGGGCGGTGACCAGGGGCGCCAACCGGATTCGGCCCTCCGCGGCCTGGCGGATGGCCTCGTTATAGTCCCCGGGTCGGGCGGCCCTCGGGTTGTGAAGGGTGAGTTCCTTGAAGTAAAGCTGGTAGTAGGGCATCTCAGTTCCCCCGCCGGTCACGGTGCCGTAGATGATCACGTCACCTCCCGGACCGGCAAGGTCGATCGATTGGACGACCGTCTCCTCTTTCCCCACCGACTCGATCACCAGGTCGGCGCCCCGTCCGGATGAGGCCTGGGCTACCACGTCGGATGCTTCGTCGGGGGTGGCGACCACATCGGCGCCCAGGCCCTTGGCCAACTCCAGCTTCCAGGGTGAACGGCTGACGCCTATCACGAGGCCCGCTCCACGATCGGAAAGCAGTTGGGTGTGGAGCATGCCCGACACACCCAAGCCGATCACGACAGCCACACTGTCGGGAGACACGGCCACGGTCTGCTGGGAATGGACCACCGTGCCCAATACCTGCAGAAGGCCCGCCTCGTCCGTTGCGACCCGGTCGGGGACGGGGTGGAGGAAGCGCTCCTCCAATAAAATGGCCTCGGCGAACACCCCGTCGAAATCCCGCCCCAAGAGCCCTCCCCGCCCGCAGAGATGGGACCGGTCCCTACGGCACAGGTGACATCGGCCGCAGCTGATCCCGGGATTCACCAGCACCCTCGCTCCGGGAGAGACCCTGGCCTCCGGCGGGGCCTCCGCCACGGTTCCCACCAGTTCGTGGCCCAGCACCCGTGGGTAGCTGACCAGTGTGAAGCCGTCCAGGATCTTGAGGTCCGTACCGCATATCCCGGCCCGCTCCAGTTGGACCAGCACCCCCGCTCCCACCCGAGGTGCAGGCCTGTCAACCATCTCGAGGCGGCCCGGTCCCGTGGCGGCGGCTGCTCTCAAGTCCTGTCCCTTCAAGCGCATGGCGGGGAGACTACCTGAACGCCGTCCGGGGCTCCCGGGATCTCAAGCGGCATCAACCACAAGCCGGGAAGCGGGACGTATATCTTTGGCCAGATGAGAGCTCGCCGGTGACCGATCCCTCTGGAGCAGCACCGACCTCTCGGGTCCTTCCCTACTTCTTCCTGGGAGCGATCGTGCTGGGCCTCGGTTTCAACTGGCCGCTGATCGCAATAGGCGTGGACAGCATGCCGCCTCTGTGGCTGATGACGTTCCGCATGCTGGGAGGGGCGCTGGTGGGCTTCGGGATGAACGCCATCGCGGGCCAGCGGGCCTCCGTTCACCCTCGGGACCGGGGGATCGTCACCATCCTGGGGATTTTCCGCCTGTTCGCCATCTTCATCTTTGTCTTCTACGCCCTCCAGATTCTCCCTCCCGGTCGTTCCGCCATCCTGGTGTGGACCAGCACGCTGTGGGCGGTTCCCCTGGCGGCCATCTTTCTGGGAGAGCGGATGTCCCGCTTGCAGACCGCCGGCCTGATGGTCGGGATCATGGGAATAGGAGTGGTTGTCGAGCCCTGGGCGCTGAGCTTCTCCGAACCCAGGATGATCTGGGGGTACCTCCTGCTGATGGGTGGGGCCCTCTCCGCGGCATGGACTTCCGTCTACATCCGGGGATACACCTGGACGACGAGTCCCCTTGCCTCCACGCCGTGGCAGATGCTGGCCGGGGGCGTCCCGGCCCTGGCTGCGGCTCTCGCCGTGGACGGGATCCCCGACATCCAATGGACCTGGGTGGTGTGGGGTGTGGTCGTATACCAATCCACGTTTGCCGGTCCGTTCGTGGTGTGGGCGCACCTGTCGGTCCTACGGCGCATCCCGGTGGTCCCGGTCAATCTGACCTTAATGGTCACTCC
>JAAXHN010000164.1 GCA_012270885.1 Acidimicrobiia bacterium
TGGAGCACTTCCCGGATCTGCCCGTCTGTCGGGTTGTCTTCCGGCGCCCAGGCGATCACCCCCGTCGTGCTCCGGTGCGCGAAGTCCAACGAGTCGGCCACCTCCTGCACCTCGAACGGGTCGCCCACCAGAACCTCCACGCTCTCCCGCTCCCGGCCCTCGGCGTCCTTCTCTCCGGTCAGATACCCCGCCGTCCCGCCGCCGCCACCCCCGAAGCTAACCATCATCGGTCGGCTTCTCCCGGTGGGCGAACGAACGGATCTCCCGCCGTAAGGCGAGAAGATGAGCGACGACCTCGACCGCCTCCGCCCGCGCCTTGTGGGTGTTCGCCCACCGCGCGATCTGATTCAGGTTGTTTCCGATCCGCGCCAACTCCACCACCCGCGACCGCTCGACTTCCCGGTGGGCCACGGTCCAGGTCTGGGTGCGTCCGATGGCACGGCGCACCAGGGCCGAGAGACTCATGCCCGCACGACGCGCCTTCGCGTGCCACTCGGCGCGCTCTTCCTCACGGGCGCGGATTTTTACCCAGACGGCACGGTTCGGCTGGCCCATGGCGGCTCTTCCTCCGGGACGGGGGTTCCAGGGGGACGTCCAGACCCCCTGGCTAGTCTCTGCAGGGGTCTCGCGGAAGCGTGGCCCCAAAGAGTATGCTAACTTCCATTATAAGAAAAGAGGGGGTCAGATTCCATTGTCCTCATGTCGTATCGCAATCTACAATGAGATGTAATGAGACGGCCTCCCCTGGTCCAGTTCCATGTCAGCCCCGAGCTCCATCGCCGCCTCCAGCGGCTCCGCTCGGAGCGCGATATCAACCTCAGCGCCTGGCTCCGCCGCCTGGTCGCTCGGGAACTGGACCGGGAATTCGGAGCCGAACCGGACGGACCTGCTCCGGCTCCCTCCACAGAACCGAAGACGCTCCCTGAGCCGATCCCTGGATGGAGTCCCTACAGTCTCGGGAAAGACACCTGGGGCTCGTGCTGGCGGGGCGACACCCGCAAGCTCCCCGAGAACCTCCTCGGGTGCTCCATCGAGATCACGACCCGGAGGGGAGACTCCTGGATCTCAACCATCGTTGAAGTTATCGAGCGCCGGGAGGATTTCATCTTGGTCCGCGACTCGGACAAGGGATAGACTGGGAAGGAGAACCTATGCAGGACCAATTAGCAACCATCATCGTCTCGGTGGGGGGGCTCATCCTCACCTCAACCATCGCCATCGTAGGTCTCATCCTGGCCCAGGCCCGCGCCCTGCGGCGGGACATGACTCAGATGGACATCCGACTACGTGAGGAGATGAAGGAATTGCGGGGAGAGGTGAGAGACTTTCGGCAACATGTGGACACCCAAAACAACGATCTGCGAGATCGCCTGGGACGGATCGAAGGCTACCTGAACCTGCTCCAGAAATTCTTCCTGGGTTCCGGTCGCGGCTCCGCGGCGTGATTGTGCTTCGGCCGACGGTCCGTCCGCGCGTGCGTAGGGACGCGTCTGCTTCGGGTGCGGGAGGACGGGACGTGAGTCCAAAGGCGTACTACTCCGACTCCGAAATTGATCGGGGAAGGATCGTCCACCTGTATGGACTCACTCTCCTGACAGTGACTGGATTCTTCCTCCTGGGCGTCTACGTGGACCGAGGGCTACCGGTGGCAACCGAGTCCGAGTCGCCAGGGCGGACAGATCCCGTAACGGTCGGCCCATCCATTTCCGAATCCCAACCTCGGATGAAGTTCCACGAAAGCTTGAATGACCGGACGAACCGGGGTGGAATTGGAGGTGAGACGAGGACGGATCACCTCTGGCAAGAGGGCACGGGAGGCAGCGGCAACTTGAGCGATTCCCAATGAAGGGTTGGATGCTGCGTCCGCCGTGGTCGGGAGACCCGCATCGTCGCGCCGCTCTGTGATCGCTGCCGACGACCTAGTGACCGCCCGATCCCAGCCCCCGATAAACCCCTTTATCCGGCTCTGGGAGACTCCCAGAGGGTCGCCTGCTCCTGACCCGCGAACCGCGCTTGGAAACAAGCTGTCCCAACTGGGACTCCGTTGCCCGTAGGCCTGCCCGGTGGAGGTCCTCGACCGTCACTAGTTGAGACTCATTCTTTTGCTTCGTGCTCCCCGTCAGTCTGTGGAGTTCCCCCCTGTCGTCCAGTTCACCGGGCCTGAGTGTGTTGTCGGTTTCCGGGTCCGGATTCCTTCTCCTGGAGGTTTCCACAGCTGGCCCGGGGTTACTACTTGTAGGTAACTACTTGCTCTTAACTACATGAAGAAAGGAATGTGACCCGTTTATTCAAAAAATCTGGCGGGAATGTGACCCGTTTATTCAAAAGGAATGTGACCCGTTTATTCCTGGAAAAGTCTTAGGGTGCTGTGGAAAGTGTGGAAGTCTATCAGGGGGGCGGGGGAATCATCGTTGGCACTGAGAGGGGTGTGGGGAAAAGCACCAGAGCGCCCCGGATAATCCCATAGTCAAACCCCTCCCACGCCTCCTTAATCTTCTTCAACTCTCGGATGCACTTCTTCCGGAACGCCTGGACAGTGTGGTTATCGGTTGCCTTTGAGGGGTGTGCCCCGAACTGGCGGTAGAGATCTCGCCATCTGAGCCTCATCGGATTTTTCAGACCGAACAACCGATAGTTGAGCCACATGTACAAGTCGAGACCCAGCGAGCTACGTTTGAGGGCCTTCAGGATATTCATGTCCAAGGGGACGGGATGACTGATGATCTCTTGGAAGAACTTGTCTCCTAGCTCGATCTTGCTGTCCCAGAGCACCGGAACATCGGGCCGTTTGGGATCCCACCAGAATTCGGTCCGGTCGGCAACGAACGAACTCACGCTGGCTGAGGAGTGCGCATCCTCGTAAACAAGTTGGATACTGGCCCCGAAGAGTCGTTTCATCTGGTTGCGTAGTCGTGTTCGTGCACCCCACGCGCCGCCGCCTTCGCTCTCCAGGCCGAGCTTGCGCATGAACTCGGAGAGACTACGGCCCAGGAGCAACTCCCGGCGCTGGGTTCTCACAGCTTCCGTGCAGACCCAGGCCAACAAGAGCCGGGGAAGATTGCCGTAGGGAAGCTTGTTATTGACCCCAGCGATCATTCCCAATGTGTATGGGCCATTGTGCCGGACGTACTGGGTCCGGCGGCCTGGGTTGGTCCGGGGAAGGGAACACAGCGCCAGCATCCGCGCCATGAACCCGAGATTCGGTTCCGACTTGCGGGCAGTGACCAGTTGATCGACTT
>JAAXHN010000165.1 GCA_012270885.1 Acidimicrobiia bacterium
GCGAAGGCTGATGCGGTGGGGGGCAGTCGCGACGCCGCAAAGCAGCGCCGAATGGCGAAGGCTGATGCGGTGGGGGGGAAGCGGTCCGGCACCCGGCATCGATGTCAATAATGCCTACGGATTTGGAGATCCTTTTCTCCCTTACCGATTCCCGGCCGACCCCTTTTGATTTTCCTCCAACCCCTTCGTGGCCCTTAGTGGTCCTTCGTGTCACTTCGTGGATCACTCTGCTCCGTCTTTCATCGACCGCCTCCCCCCGTAGCGGCTTGGCCTCCCGGAAAGAGCCGTGAGGATTCCCTGGTTTTGTGTTGTATGATAGGCGGGGTCCGGGCGCAGCCGGATGGGGGGGCCATTTCCAGGTGGTGTCGGGCACCCCCGATTCTCCCAGGTCTCGTCGATTTTCCCTCCGCCAAACCAGAGGCATACATGGCCAAGTTCAATCGCCGGAAAATGATTCAAACAGGTGCTTTGCTGGGCGGCGGCATTGCCGCCGGCCGTTGGCTGGAGGCCCCCGCCGCTGCCCACTCCCGCGAGAGCGACTGCCGGTGGCAACAGGAATACACCTTCGGGCACACCGTGCTTTTCATGGAGGAGTACTACCAGGGCACGCTGGACATCCTGGGTGCCCAAAGCGGCGAACTGGACCAGATCGGCGATCTGACCTCCCGCGCCGCCAGCCTCGTCAGGAAGGGGGGCACGGTGTGGACCTCCATGAACCTGGGACACATGCCCTACTACGAGCAGAAGGACGACCGCCGCGGTAGTCCCGGCATCATGAAGACCCACTCCACCTCACTGGGGGCCGAAAAGGATTTCGACCAGATGCAGAAGGGCGACATCGTCTTCACCAACCGGGCCAACAAGGCCGTATTGGCCGCCAGGGAGCGGGGCGTCTACGTGGTCTGCGTCACCATCAACTACTGGAACAACGAGTTCCGGCCTCCCGGCTACAATCACCCGTCTCACGGCTGCCCCGACGGGTTGATGCTCAAGGACGTCTCCAACGAGATCCTCCACAGCCATGTTCCCTACGAGCAGGGGCTGGTGCATGCTCCGGAGATTCCCGAGTTCGCCATCTGTCCTTCCAGCGGCACCGGCAGCGGGTCGATCCACTGGATGCTGAACGCCGAGATCGCCAACAAGCTGGCCCATCCCAACGCCAAGGCGGTGGACAAGAGCGCTCAGTACCTGCGGATCCTGACCGAGCGGGTGGAGCGCACCCGAAGCCATTTCGATCGCATCCGGGAGACCACGGCCGTCATGGCCGAGCGGGTTCGGGCCGGCGGGCGATGGTTCGGAAAGAGCATCGAGCATCCGGGGTTCGAGAGCGAATTTCACGTCGCCTCCGGCATCCGGGTGGTGAACTGGGGGGATTGGGACACCAACCGGGAAAAGAACGTCATGTTTATCAACGCCATCTCGCCGGCCTATCCGGAAGAGATGAGGCTGGCCCTGGAAAAGCAGGTGGAGGGTGCCTACGTGGTAGCCGTGGGACCCGCTTCCACCGACGGTGTGGTTCCCCACGGGCGCCTCATCGACGTGGCCGACGTCGGATTCGACAACTTTTCTCCCGAGTCCGGAGGGGTGATTGAGATTGCCGGGCAATCCGGGACCATCTGTCCCACTTCCGGTATCGTGGGAAACGTCATACAGCAGATGGTCATTGCTCAATGGGCCGATGAAATGGTGCGGCGGGGCTCGGTGCCTTATTTTCTGTTGGGCGTCTACCGTGAGGGTGGACGGGAGTACAACGCCGCCATGAAGCCCTTTTTCGAGCTCCAGGGGTATTAGAAATTCTCCGCGGCCTCGCGGGGGGGCTTCCCGGCCCCTATCGGGGACTGTGAAACCAATTTCGGAGGCAGGAATGGGTAACAAGATCCATCGCCGTCTGTTTCTGGGGGGCGGCGCCGGGTTGGGCGCCTGGTTGTCCGGGTCCGCCAACCGGTCTGAAGTTCAGGCCGCGACAACCGAGGGCAGTGGTTGCCTGGACCCGGGAGCCCCGACCTTTGGCCATACGATGCTCTTCATGGAGGAATATCACCAGGCCACCATGGAGATGCTGGGTCGTCTCAGTGGCGAGCTCGACCAGGTTGGCGAGCTCACTTCGCGGGCGGCCGCGGTGATCAAGGCGGGAGGAACGGTGTGGACCTCCATGGACGACGGCCACATGCCCGGGCCGGAGCAGAAGGCCGACAGACGGGGCAATCCCGGAATTCTCCGCAACCACAATGGATACAAGCCGGCCACCTTCGATGCGATGCAAAAGGGCGATTTGGTCTTCACCAACCAGTGCAATCGCGCCGTGCAAAGGGCCCGGGACCGGGGCGTCCACGTGGTGGCGGTGACCGTGAACTACGTGGACAATGAATTCCGCCCGGCGGGCTTCACCAATCCCAACGAAGACAACCTGATGCTCAAGGACGTCTCCAACGAGATTCTGCACAGCCATGTTCCCTATTACCAGGGACTGGTCCATGCGCCCCAGATTCCCGAGTTCACCCTGTGCCCCTCCACCACCACCGGCAGTGGGGCCCTTCACTGGATGCTGACCGCCGAGACCGCCAACAAGGTCTGGACCGGCAGCACCAAATCGGTGGACAAGAGCGCCGAATACCTTCGGGTGCTCACCGAGCGAGTGGAGCGGATCAGGCGGCACCAGCCTCGCATCCGCGAGACCGCCGTCACCATGGCCCGGCGCATTCGCCGGGGAGGCCGCTGGTTTGCGCGCAGCCTGGAGCATCCGGGATTCGCCAGCGAGCTCAGCGGAGTGGCCTCGGGACCCATGATCATAAACTGGGGGGACTGGGAGGCAACCCGGGAACTCAACGTCATGATCATCACCGCCATCTCGCCGGCACACACTCCGGAAATGCGACTGGCTCGGGAAAAGCAGATCGAGGGCGCCTACGTGATCGGAGTGGGCCCCGGCTCCATGGACGGGGAGGTGCCTCCGGGTCGATTGATCGATGTCGCCGACGCCGGCTTCGACAATTTCTCTCCGGAGCGGCAGGGCGTCATTGAGATCGCAGGCCGCAAGGAGCGCATTTGCCCGACCTC
>JAAXHN010000166.1 GCA_012270885.1 Acidimicrobiia bacterium
GCGGACCAGAGCACGCCGCCCGCAACGCAGACCGACCACGATCAACTAAGAAAATAGGGTGTCCCGGTCCTGTGCCGTCCGGCTGACCCAGTCCCGAGCGAAGGACTGAGCGAAGTCGACCTCGCCTCGAGAGTTGGCGACGACCATGCCTGCCTTCCGCGGCCTGTTGCGGTACACGCGAGCGTAGTCAGAACCCTTGCCGAGCCTGGAGGCCACCTCCGATAGCCGGGACACGCCGTCATCCACTGCCATAGCGGCCAGGAACTGCTTGTCCATTCTCGAAAGGTCTTTCCACACTGGCTCGAGGACAAGTCTGGCAGCCGGGCGATCCGGGCTCCGGCGTGGACATCGACTCTAGTTATACCCGTCTCCAGGTCCTCGGCCTGCTTCCATGAGTGAAATCCCACCAGTTGAACCATGAACGGATATCCGGAGGTAGCGCTCGTGGCCCTCTCTAGCGCGCCGGGCCCGATCGACGAGCCGGCCTCTTCGATGGGACAAAGGATTGCGTCCCTCGTGTCCGTTGGTCCCAACCGTCCGATCTCGAAGCGGGAACAGCGCTGGAAGAAAGTGATCGCCGTACCGGACAGGATCGTGTCTTCGATCATGTTCAGTCCGGCGCCGACGAAGGCGACCGGCCGCTGTTCCCGTCGAGTGACGTGCTGGATGAAGGCCCCGAACTCTCGAACCTCATCGACATCAGCGTTGTGCAGCTCGTCGAGAGTGATCAACAAGCCGGATCTCCTGGAACCAAGCCAGTCGCTTGGGTCCGGTCTCGATGGCTTCGTCAAAGTCCTCGATTATCGGGTCGCGACCTACCAGCAACGGTGGCGAAGCACCGACGGTCGGGGAAAACGGATTCTGCCGCAACACATTCACAAGCTACGTCCCTCGTCACTTCCTGGGAACGGTTGATTGTAGGTGATCCACCTTTTGGGGTCTTTCCGGTTTTTCTGAGCTTTTCGGTTAGGACCAGCAAGCCTTGCGAGAGACGTTGCCGTGTTGCAGCGACCCGGTTCGAGAGGTCGGTCAAGATTTCGGGACCAGGCTAATGAAGGATGGTGGGCTTAGCCTGGATCCACCGATGGGGTTGGGGGTGGATAGACGTGGAAAGTGCCTCTGATCTGGGACAATAGCCGTAGTGAACAAGGTTATTGGCCTAGAGTTGGGAGGCACTTCCTGTGAGTGGAGTATCGCATAGGATTGACCGGTATGGGGTGGTTTTCGACGATGAGGGGCTGGTAGCCGACGCGGGTTTGTTGGCGGCGGGGACGTTGATGGACCGTCTGGGGTTGGAAGGTTTGGTGGATCGGGTGGTGCAGCTGAGGGGTCGGGTGGGTGGAGCGAGGCCGGGTCGTAAGGTGTTGACGTTGGTTGCAGGCATGCTGGCGGGTGGTTCCCATATAGACCATGTGGATCTGCTCAGGGCCGGGTCCACTGGGCGGGTGTTGCCCCATAGGGTGATGGCCCCCTCCACTGTGGGAACGTTTCTGCGTTCGTTTACCTGGGGTCATGTCCGCCAGTTGGAAAAAGTGTTGACCGTCTCGCTGGGTCGGGCGTGGCGTCTGGGGGCTGGTCCCCCGAAGAAGGGAGTGACCATTGATTTGGACTCGACGATCTGCGAAGTGTCGGGCAAAGCCAAGCAGGGCGCCGCGTACGGGTACACCCACAAGCTGTGTTATCACCCTCTGTTGGCGTTCCGGGCCGATACGGGGGAGGTGGTCGGTGCCCGCCTGCGGGAAGGGGGATCACAGCGGGGTGTGGTCCATTTCGCGAAGGAAACCATACGCCGTGCTCGGCGGGCCGGAGCCAGAGGCCCGATCAGGGTTCGGGCCGATTCTGGGTTCTGGGCCTACGCCATGCTGGCTGGCTTGGACCAACTCGGGGTGGGCTGGTCGATCACGGTGCCGCTGAACGCCAAGGTCAGAGCCACGATCGCCGCGATCGGCGAAGGGGCCTGGACGGATATCGACTATCCAGAGGGCGGCGTAGCCCAAGTCGCGGAAACCACCCTGGAGATGATCAACTCGAAGAAACGGTCGGAGCGGCGCAAGGTTCGCCTCGTAGTGCGCCGCACCCGCCTCATCGGTCCCCAAGCAGAGTTCTGGCCCAATTGGCGGCACCACCGGGAGGGAACTACGAACTTGCTCCTTCTGTCTGTAGTCGGCCGCCTGCGACCCGCGCGTGATCGATGTTCCTCGTCCACCGCGGCTGTAGTGCCTTGACGCAGGT
>JAAXHN010000167.1 GCA_012270885.1 Acidimicrobiia bacterium
TCCACTCATACTTGTAAGGGCCTCTGGGCCGGGGCGGGTCTGACCCGACTGATTTCTGGCTGTTGTGCCTTTTCATCGATCTGTCGGCCTGCTTTTCGGCCCAGAGGCCCAGCATTCCTGACCGGGTGGGATGTGACCTGATAGGAGCCTTGAGTTCTCCACCACCATGAGTGGTCTGTCCACCTGTCCCGGTTGGGAATACCAGGCGATTCTATCCGAAGGAGGAAAAGGCTATGTCAGAAGATCGTAAGCTTGGCATTTGTGGTGGGGTTGACACCCATCGTGACGTGCACTTGGCGGCGGTGGTTGACACCGCGGGGCGGGTGTTGGGAACCGCTCCGTTCCGGGCCGACACCACCGGTTATGAGCAACTGGGCGACTGGTTACGGTCCCATGGCAACGTGATCCGGGTAGGGGTGGAAGGCACCGGCAGCTACGGCGCCGGCCTGTCCCGTTATCTGACCAAGCGGGGTGTCGAGGTGGTGGAAGTGAACCGTACCAACCGCCAACTCCGCCGCCGGTTGGGCAAAAGCGATGTCACCGACGCCCAAGCAGCAGCACGAGCTGCTCTCAACGGAGAGGCCATCGGGTTGCCCAAAAGCGGCGACGGACCTGTCGAGGCGATCAGAATGCTGAGGGTGGCTCGCCGTTCGGCGATAAAAGCCCGCACCCAGGCAATCAATCAGCTACACGCCTTGGTAGTAACCGCCCCCCACCAGGTCAAACATCACCTCCAGGGACTTTCGGCCAAAGCCCGCGTCAAGACCTGCGCCGGTTTCCGACCCGGAACAGACCGCACCACCATCGCCTATGCCAAAATGGCGCTGCGTCTGCTGGCCCGCCGATATCAGACGCTCACGGCCGAAATCGGAGAACTCACCACCGAGATCAACCGTCTCTGTGCCAGAGCCAACCCGGCACTATTGGCCACCCCAGGGATCGGCGCAGATACCGCCGCCACCCTGTTGGTCACAGCAGGTGACAACCCCGAACGCATGCGCTCAGAATCCTCCTTCGCCGCGTTGTGCGGCGCCAGTCCCGTCCAAGCCTCGTCCGGGCAGACCATACGCCACCGCCTCAACCGCGGCGGGTACCGCCAGGCCAACAACGCCCTGTGGCGTATCGCCATTACCCGCATGAGCTATGACCAAACCACTATCGAATACGTCCGAAAACGCCAAGCAGAAGGCAAAACCCGCCGGGAGATCATCCGCTGCCTGAAACGTCACATCGCCCGCGAGATCTACCGGCTCCTAACCAACCCACCACCAACACCCCACGGCACCCATCTACGCACCATACGCCAAAAAGCCCGCATCACCCTCACCCATGCCGCCCAAGCACTCCACACCCACCCAAATCGCATCTCAGAACTCGAACGAGGCATCTACCACAACCACCACCTCGCCACCCGATACCAACAATGGCTGACCGCACCCAGACCACAACAAAACTCAATTTGACAACCATAGGAGCATCG
>JAAXHN010000168.1 GCA_012270885.1 Acidimicrobiia bacterium
TGTTGACGATCATCGAAATTCCTCAGTCTCGATCAGTGAAATTCCCCACCCTGTGACGGCAAATACCAGACGTTGAGTGGGGTCCTCTCCAAGCTGCTGGCTGTGAGGTCCGGCAGCGAGGAGAGGGAGCCCCACCGCTGATGTTGGCACAGGAGGAATTCGTGGAAGTACACGCGTTGAGGGGGCGGGGTTGGTCGATTGCGGCTATTGCCCGCCATTTGGGAAGAGACCGAAAGACGGTGCGTGCTCACCTTTTGGGTGAGCGGATCCCTGGGCAGCGGAGACCGGCGCAGGCGGATCCGTTCGACGGGTTCGAGCCGTATGTTCGTCAGCGGCTGGCTGATGATCCGCATCTGTGGGGAACTGCGCTGTTCGACGAGGCCAAGGCTCTGGGGTATGGGCAGAGCTATGTGACGTTCGTTCGCAAGATCCGTGACCGGGAGCTGAGGCCTTCGTGTGGGGCGTGTGGGCGAACTCGGGGCCGGCCGGTGGCGATCATCGATCATCCGGCGGGTGAGGAATGCCAGTGGGACTGGGCGCAGTTGGGCGACACCCCGTGGGGATCGAGGGTGTTCGTGCTGGTGGGTGTCCTGTCACATTCGGGGAAGTTCCGAGCTTGGCTGAGTGACTGCCAGGACCAGGCCCATCTGGTGGAAGGCATCGACGGGGTGCTACGCCGGTTCGGGGGCACCGCTCGGCGGTGGCGGGTGGATCGGATGTCGACGGTGCTGGTGCCGGGCACCGACCGGGTCCAGGCCTCGTTTTTGGGAGTGGCCAAACACTACGGGGTTGGCATCGACGCGTGCCCACCCCGGCGGCCGAACCGAAAAGGCGTAGTCGAGAAAGCGATCCACTATATAGCGCAGCGGTGGTGGCGCACGGCTGCGGTGGGGAGCCTGGCCCAGGGGCAGGACAGCCTCGATGGGTTCTGCGAGAGAGTCGGGGATGCCCGCCGGCGGGCCGGGAGCACGGTTGGGGAACTCGCTGACGCAGAACCGCTGCTTGCACTTCCCGCGGTGCCGTATCCCGCGGAGGGAACCATGGTCCGCAAGGTAGCTGCGAACGGACTGGTGGCGGTGTGGGGCAACCGTTATTCGGTGCCGCCTTCTGTGATCGGAACCGAAGTCAGCGTTTGTTGGCGCCTCGGTGACCCAACCTTCGATGTCATCTCGGCTTCTGGGCGGCTGGTTGCCACACACCGGAGAGTTCCACGAGGCCAAGGCAGAGTGGTTCGCCTACCCCAACACACCGCAGCTCTCGAGAAGGTCGTACTGGGGGCGTTCACGACTGCTGGGCCCTGCAAACCCAAGCCGAACCGGCCACCATCGGCAGCGGCTCGGGCGATCGCCGCTGACATTGGGGGTGGTGTGGCCCATGGCGAGCCGGTTATCGACCTCGGGGTCTATCAGCGTCACATCGACCAACAGAACCGGGGCCTGCGATGAGCCGAGACACCCTCTACCAGCAACTGCGGGGCCATCTCGCCTACCTCAAGCTCCCAGCAGCTGCCGAGGCCCTCCCAACTCACCTCGACCAGGCCCGACAGAGCGACTCTGGCCACACCGAGTTCCTGGAGCAGTTGCTGCGGGTCGAGGTCGAAGCCACCGAGCAGCGCCGGTGGAACGGCCGGATGCGGTTCGCGAACTTCCCCACCCCTTGGCAGCTCGAAGACTTCGACTTCTCCGCCCAGCCCAGCATCGATGAAAAACTCGTCAGAGAGCTCGCAACAGGCGCCTACCTGGCTGACGCGACCAACCTGCTGTTCATCGGACCGCCCGGAGTCGGCAAAACCATGCTCGCCGTCATCCTGGGCCGGGCAGCGGTCGACGGCGGTCACCGGGTCTACTACACCACCGCCGCCGACCTAGCAGCCCGCTGCCGCAAAGCCGCCCTCGAAGGACGCTGGGCCGCCACCATGAGGTTCTTCTCCGGCCCCGCCGTTCTCATAGTCGATGAACTCGGCTACCTGCCCATGCCGGCCGAAGACGCCGCCGCCCTGTTCCAGGTCATCTCCCGCAGATACCAGAAAGGCTCCATAATCCTGACCACCAACCGCAACGTCGCCGCCTGGGGAGACATCTTCTCCGACAGCACCATCGCCGCAGCAATGCTCGACCGGCTACTACATCGAAGCGTCGTGTTCACCATCACAGGTGACAGCTACCGGCTCCGCGCCTACCAAGCACAGGCCCGAAAACAGCGACCGAAAGGAGACCGGAACTAGACTCAGCAACACACCCAGGGTGGGGAATTTCGATGATCAACTCTGGGGACTTTCAGCGATCGCCAACA
>JAAXHN010000169.1:0-489 GCA_012270885.1 Acidimicrobiia bacterium
ACACGACCAGTTCCAAGCCGGCCTAACTCGGAGGTTCGCTCAGCGGCTTGTCCAAGACGCTCGGGTGATGTCGATTCGGGCTGTGTCCCGCCATCATGGGGTGGGATGGCATCGGATCATGGCACTGGTTAGAGCGCACTCTGAGCGGGTTGGGAAGCAGCGCCGCGCCCAGCCCGCTCGTGTTCTGCTGGTCGATGAGACATCCATTAGGCGACGGCATCGTTATGTGACCGTGGTCGCCTCAGGCGACAGCGGCGAAGTGTTGGCGATGATCCCAGGACGCTCTAAAGCGTCTCTGACCCGCTTCTTCCGCGACCAAGGACCGGACTGGTGCCGAGAGGTGGAAATCGTAGTCACAGACGGCTCACAGCCGTATCGGGCAGCCATCGCACAGTATCTACCCCATGCCCGCCACGTCCTGGACCGGTTTCATGTGGTGCGCTGGTTCACCGAGGGGCTCACCCTCGTGCGCCGGGAGCTCCAACACCG
>JAAXHN010000169.1:526-1477 GCA_012270885.1 Acidimicrobiia bacterium
CGCAGAGCCGACAACCTCACCGAAGCCCACCAAGAGCATCTGGGACGGCTGTTCACAGCCCACCCCCGCCTGAAGGTCGCGTGGGACGCGCTACAAGAACTCTACGGCCTCTATGAGGCCGAAGACCTCGAAGGAGCCAACCAGGCGCTAGAACGGTTCGCCGATCTCTACGACCAAGGCCACATCCCCGAATACCACGACGTGGTCGACAAGATCATCTCCTGGGGCCAAGAAATACTCGCTTACCACACCACCAGACGAGCCACCAACGGACCCCTCGAAGGCATCAACAACCTCCTCCAGGTCCTTGGAGTTCCCCCCGTGTGCTGGACACTCGGTTTATGCGGCTGTGTGATGGTAGTAGTTGTCCTCCCATTCGTTTGGTGGCTGCTGTCCGATCGTGGAGTGAAGCCGGTGGGGGTCGTGTTCCAGGCTTCGATCCACCAGCGGATTGATAGGCGGGCTTGGTGCCGGTTGTGGTAGTCGGTTCGGTTGACGAGTTCTTTTGAGGGTGCCGAGGAACGACTCGGCGGCGGCGTTGTCCCAGCACACTCCGGTCCGGCCCACGGACTGGCGGATGCCATAGGCTCGGCATAGTTGGGCGGTGGCCTCAGACGTGTATTGGGAGCCCCGGTCGGTGTGGGACACCACACCCCGTACCTGGCCTCCTCGGGTGGCTATCGCTTCGCGCGGAGCGTCGGTAGCGAGTGCTGCCTTGAGGTGTGGGGCCATCGATACGCCGACCACGCGGCGGGAAGCCAGGTCCAAGACGAAGGCTAGGTAGAGGAATCCTTGGCGGGTTCGGATGTAGCTGATATCGCCCACCCAGGCCACATCCGGCCGGGCAGCGGTGAAGTCGCCTCTGAGCAGGTCAGGCCTCCGATGGGCGCTATCCGCTGTGGTGGTGACACGCCTCTTGCGGGGTACGAAACCGGCCATATCATGGCACTT
>JAAXHN010000170.1:0-443 GCA_012270885.1 Acidimicrobiia bacterium
GATGAACCGATGCTCGGCTCCTAGGCCCCCGATGGTGTTGCGGAACACCTTGGAGCGATACTCCGACGCGTTGTCAGTGGTCACTGCTTCCAGTTTCCATCCTCGGGCCGCCAGGTCTTCGGCGACTCGGCGAGCGAGTCGACTGGTGCGCAGCGCAGCTGGATTGCGGGGGGTGGTCCACAGCTCGGCCCAGGTGAACACGAAGCCACATCAATGGCGGTGTACTGCCACACTGTTCCTTTCACGCCTTGGAGGCGCCCAACGTAGAAGCAGTCCATTTGTACCAGTTCACCGGGGGTTTCGACCTGTAAATGTTGGGTGGGAAGCACCAGTGGTTTCTCCTGCTGGGGTGGGGCGGCGTAGCCGGCCACCAACCCCAACCGCCGAGCGCGGGTGTTCAAACCGTGCCGGCGCAGCACCCGCCACACCCCTGAGGGGGAGAT
>JAAXHN010000170.1:480-6638 GCA_012270885.1 Acidimicrobiia bacterium
AACGCCACGATCCGGTGCTCCACAAACGGACTGGTGGCATTCGGCATCCGCGGTCGGCGCCGCTCACGCGGGCGCAGGATCTGGGGACCGTACTGCTCCAACTGCTTCTTCCATCGATAAAACGTGGAATGATGGATCCCCATCATCCGACACGCAGCCCGAACGTTTCCCAGCTCCTCAGCTAGGGCAAATACCCCTAGACGGAAGCGATACAAGGCATCATCATTACCCACGGCGGTGTGTCCTTTCTGCTCGATGTGATTGTCAAGCAACAGGATGCACCGCCGCACCCCAACAACCCGGCATTTCCCCAAGTGTCGCTACAACTCAGAAACAGGACATCCTAACAGGCTGGGTAAGGGCTCCGGCGGATCAAGGTAGAAGTTCAAAGAGGCTCATTTAAGAAGTGATCATCTCAGAGGTACCGGGCGTGGAACACCCGGGACACCTCCTCTGAGTACCGGAAGTCTCGCCGGAGCCCCACTTCCAACCTCTGTCCGGTGGGAAGAAACCCCTTAGCGATGGCGGCGCGTACAATGCTCTCCTGTTTTCCGCCGCTGAACCGCCAATCGCCCTCTGAGGGTCTGGCGTGATGGACATCCAACTCTGTTAGGGGCAGGGAGACAAGGTGTTCGACATCCGCCTGGCGGACCCCATGTTTCGGAGAAGATCTGGAGTAGTAGATCCCCAAGGGTCTTTCGGCCAGTAGACGAAAGGGGGCACGGTCCCCCTCTCAATTCACTCTTCAAGCAGGGGGAGCGTCTTCTCCGGGCCGTTGTGGTGCTGGAGGAATTCCTTAGCGTAACTGCGGTACCTCAACCTCCGTTGCTCCCTCTGCTCTTCTGGAACAGCGCATTCTCTCATGATGTCATCCAGGGTGACAGTCAGAATGTCGAACCACACAAGGCGGTCTTCGGTGTAGTGGCCGGTGGCGAACTTGGTTTCCCCAGAAACAAAGGGACCATATTCCTCGATCTCGGCCACCATCTCCGCCTCGATGCGTTCGGTTTTTTCAATCCACGCCCGGCCGTCCGGATCAATGTCAGAGGGCTTCAACATTGGTCTAGTCATCGGGTTCCACGATAGTGATCACCGGGATTCAATGTCTCCACATAACCCCATGGCCCACTACGGTGAGCACAACGAGCTATCTTGATGGGGTGGAGCCAGCAAGCACTGGATAGCCCGAAAAGGCGGCTTCGGGAGGGGCCGATCTGACTCCCTCCTACACCACCCTCCAGCCGCCGTCCACGAACAGGGTCTGGCCGGTTATGTAGCTGCCGGTGTCGCCTGCCAGGAAGGCCACCGCCTGCGCCACCTCCTCCGGGTAGCCATGCCTCCTAAGGGGGACGCTGGCTTCAAGGGCCGCCACCTGCTCGGCGTTGGCGGGGTCGTTCCGGAACCAGGCGTTCATCGGCGTCTCGATGAAACCCGGCGCTACCGTGTTGACTCTCACTCCGAAATCGCTCCACTCTGCGGCCATGGTCCTGGTGAGCCCGATGATCCCCGCCTTTGCAGCGGCATAGGCGCCGATGCGGGGGATGCCGAACGGACCGGAGATGGAAGCAACGTTCACCACCGACCCACCACCTTGTCGGATGAGGTATCGAGCGGCGGCTCGGGTCACGTAGAACACCGACGAGAGATTGACCTCGATCATCCGTTCCCATTCGGGGAGCGCCAACTCGTCGATCCGGGCCCGGTCCTGGCGTTGGCCGGCGTTGTTCACCACCACGTCCAGCCTGCCCCACTCGGCCATGACGGTCTGCACGGCGGCGGCGACGGCCGACCGGTCGGTAACGTCGCACGGCGCCACCAGGCCTCTTGCCGGCCCGATCATCCCCAGCGTCTCCTCCAGGCCCCGACGGCCCCGGGAAAGCAGGCCGACCCGGGCACCTTCTGTGGAAAGGGCCACGGCCACTGCCCGGCCTATGCCCTGGCTGGCGCCCGTCACCAGGGCTACCTTCCCGGCCAGTCGGGTGTCCATGGCCGCTTACTCCCTCAGCAGACAGTGGTGAACAGGCCGCTCCCTGGAGCGCAGGACCCCACCGGAATCAACTGGGAAGGTTCTCGATGATGTCGGCGGTGGCCGAGATCAGACCGTCCACCTCGGCGTTGGTCATGGGAGTGGAGATGCAGGCGGAAACACGGGAAGACAGGAAGAAGCCGCGGTTGAGGAGGCCGAAGTGGATAACACGTTTCAGGTCGGGATCGGTCCGGTTGACCGCATGGACGTCCTGGACCGGCTCAGAGGTCGGATGCAGATTGAAGAGGGACCCCATGCCGGTGACCTGGCCGGGAAACTCCATCTCGGCGAACACCCGGCTGATTCCCCCCATGGCGCGCTCTCCCAGTTGGTTAAGGTGGTTGATCGCCGCGTCGGTGAGCAACTCCAGACAGGCGACTCCGGCCGAGGAGGTCACCGGGTTTCCGTTGAAGGTGCCTCCCCAGGAGATATCTCCTGAGACCGGGTTCATGGTCTCCATGATCTCACCCGCTCCCCCGAAGGCCCCAACCGGGAAACCTCCCCCGATGATCTTGGCGAAAGCGCTCAGATCGGGTCGCACGCCGTAGATGGCCTGGGCGCCTCCCCGATGGAGGCGGAGGGTCTGGACCTCATCGAAGATCAGGACGGACCCATCCGCAGTGGCGGCCTCCCGGAGGAAGCGCAGGAAGTCGGGCCGGGCCGGGATATACCCCGCCGCGCCCAGCACGGGCTCGATGATTATTGCGGCCAACTCCTCCCCCACCCTCTCGAGCACCTTCCGGCACCCTTCCACATCGTTGAAGGGCAGGTCCACTATCAACTCCGAGAGTTCGGGGGGAACACCCGGAGCCGGGACGTTGGCATAGTCGTGGGTCCCGTGGTAACTTCCCTCGAATCTCGCTACCTTGGACCGGCCGGTGTAGGCTCTTGCCACCCGCAGCGCGGCCATGGTGGCCTCGGTGCCGGAGTTGGTGAACCTCACCAGGTCCAGCGAGTCGATCCGTTCGCACAACGTCTCGGCCAACACCACCTCGTATTCGGTGGGCGCCGCAAAGGCCGTGCCGCCCTCCTGAGCCGCCTGGGCGGCCTTCAGGATGTCGGGGTGGGCATGTCCGTGGATCAGGGAGGTGTAGTTGTTGAGATAGTCGACCCGGCGGTTGCCGTCCACGTCCACGACGTGGCACCCCTCCCCCAGAACCAGGAAGGGCGGAAAAGGCGGAAAGTAGGTGGTGGTGCGGGTGGTGCCGCCCGGCAGCACCTTCTGCGCCCGATGGGACATCTCGACCGAGAGGGGATTCTCCCTCCGGTAGCGATCCAACTCCTGGCGGAGCGCAGCCGCGATCTGTGCCTTGTCCATCCTCTGTCGACCTCCCCTAGACCATGCTCCATCCGCCGTCCACCGTCAGCGTCTCTCCGGTGATGTAGCTACCGGTGGCTCCCGCCAGGAACACCACCGCCCGGGCCACCTCCGAGGCGTCGGCAAAGCGACCCATGGGGATCTTGGATGTGATGGTCTCCAGGATCTCGGCGTTGGCGGGGTCGGTGCGCAACTCGACGTTCATCGGCGAGGACGTCCAACCCGGCGCCACCGAGTTGACCCTCACCCCGAACTCGCTCCACTCCGCGGCCATGGTCTTGGTGACGCCGATCACTCCCGCCTTGGCGGCGCTGTAGGACCCGATGGTTGGAAAACCCAGCGGCCCTGCGATGGAAGAGACGTTCACCACCGACCCGGAGCCCTGGCGGATCAGGTGCTGGGAGGCGGCTCGGGTCACATAGAACACCGAGGAGAGATTGGTGGCGATCACCTTGTCCCACTCCTCGATCGACAACTCGTCGAGGCGGCGGAAGTTCTGTCGTGTACCGGCGTTGTTCACCACCACATCGAGTCTTCCGAGCGCCGAGACGACCTCGTCGACGGCCGACTCGATGGCGGAGGGGTCGGTGACGTCACAGGGGACCGCGACGCCCGACCCTCCGATCATCTCCAGGGTCTCAGAGAGGCCCCGGCGGCTGCGGGCCAACAGCCCGACCTTCGCCCCCTCCTCGGCGAAGGCCACGGCGATGGCCCGTCCTATGCCCTGGCTGGCGCCGGTGACCAGCGCGACCTTTCCGGCCAGTTGGGTGTCCATGGCTCCTACCCGGTGGCCGCCTGGATGAGGCCCCACAGCCGGCTGGGAGTGATGGGAAGCTCGTCGGCCTCCACCCCCAGATGGCTGAGCGCGTCGGTCACCGCGTTGGCGACTGCCGCACCAGGCGGGAAGGTCCCGGCCTCGCCCATTCCCTTGAACCCTCCGTCGGTGTGAGGAGAGGGGGTCACCACATGGTGGATCTCCATGTCGGGAACGTCGGTGAAGGAAGGTAGCAGGTAGTCCATGAACGACGTGGTTAGCAACTGGCCTTCCTCGTCGTAGACGAACTCCTCCAGGAGGGCGCCGCCCAGTGCCTGGGCGACTCCGCCGTGGATCTGTCCTTCCACCAGCAGGGGGTTGATCACCGGCCCGCAGTCGTCCACGACCACATAGTTCTGGAAGGTGATCTTGCCGGTGTTGGTGTCCACGTCCACCACCACGACGTGGCAGCCGGAGGCGGTGGTGAAGTTGGGCGGGTCATAGACGTAGGTTGCCTCCAGGAAGGGCTGATCGCCCTCGGGAAGGGCATGCGCCCAATAGGCCTGCTGGGCGACCTGCGCCAAGCTCACCGAGCGCATCTCCTCGGCGCCCTTCACCGAAACCGCCCCTTCTACGTACTCGAGGTCTTCGGCATCAGCCTCCAGCATGCCGGCGCCGATGCGGATCGCCTTGGCCTTGATCTCCTCGATGGCCCGGATAACCGCCACCGCGGCGACGTTGGAGCGACTGCCTGCCGATCCGAACCCGGTGTAGGGAGTCTGATCGGTGTCGCCCCACACCACCCGGACATCGTCCATGTCGATCCCCAGATGATGGGCGGCCACCTGAGCCAAGGTGGTCTCGGTGCCCTGTCCCATGGGAATCATCCCGGTGTAAACCGTGGCCTTGCCGTTGGGATCGACTTTGACAGTGGAGCCTTCGTAACCACCCGTGTAGTAGCTGAGGTACCCCAGGATGGGCGAGGGACCGAATCCCGAGACGTGGATGTAGCTCGAGATCCCGATGCCGCGACAGATCCCCTGCTCTCGCAGTTCCGCCTGCTCTTCACGGAGCCGGTCGTAATCCGCCGCCTCCAACGCCTTCTCGAGACAGGCCGGGAAATTGCCGGAGTCGTATACCGCCCCGGCTGCGTTGAACCAGGGGAACTGGTCGGGCTGGATCATGTTCTTGCGACGGATCTCGGCCGGGTCCATGCCCAGTTGCTTGGCCGCCTTGTCCATCATCCGCTCGGCGCCGAAGATCCCTTCGGGGCCTCCGAAGCCCCTGAAAGTGCTGGAGGGGGTCTTGTTGGTGGCGGCCGCGATCACGTCGCAGTAGTAGTTGGCGATCTTGTACTGGTTGGGCGCGGCGGCCCCGGTGACCCAGGCCGGACCGATCCCGACGCTGTGGAGATGGGCGCCCAGGTCGTTGATGACCTTGCCCCGCAGTCCCAGGATGGTCCCGTCGCTCTGCAGCGCCATCTCCCACTCCTGGATCTGTGCACGCCCGTGCACGGTGGCCATCAAGCCCTCACGGCGGTCGCCGATCCACTTGACGGGCTTGCCCAACTCCATGCTGGCGATGCTCACCAGCAGGTCCTCTGGATAGCGGTCCCACTTGTTGCCGAAACCGCCCCCCATGTTGGGAGTGAGCACCCGCACCGCCGTCTCGGGGAGACCCAGGCTGGCAGCCAGTTCGGTGCGGAACAGGCTCGCAACCTGCGACTCGGAGTGGACGGTAAGTCGTCCGTGGACCTCGTCCCAGTCGGCCACTATGCCGCGGGTCTCGAGGGGGATCCCCGAGTGGCGACCGATCTTGAGCCGCCCCCGGACCGTCACCTCGGCGTTGTCGAACGTCTCCGCGTCGTAGTGGCACTCACCCAGGGCGTTGTATCCCGCGAAGACATGGTGAATGGCGACGTTGTCGCCCCAGTCCTCGTTGATCACCGGGGCGCCCTCCTCCAGGGCGGCCTCGGCGTCGGTGACCGCATCAAGGGGCTCGTAGTCGACGTCTATGGCGTCGAGGGCGTCCTCGGCCACATAGCGGGACTCGGCGACCAC
>JAAXHN010000171.1 GCA_012270885.1 Acidimicrobiia bacterium
AACGTCCCTGGGAAGGACACCTAGGCAGCGAGATTCATCCCCCGCGATTGTGGGCTTCGGCGCCAACGGCAACCTAGCCTGTTGTGATCATGACAGACGACCAGCTTTCATTGGGGGCGGGGCTTGCCGGCCGGGGGGTGATAGTCACCGGTGCCGCCAGCGGTATCGGAAGAGCCACCGCCAGGTTGGCTGCGGCCTGCAGGGCGCGTGTGTGCGGAGTGGACGTGAACGGTCCCGCGCTGCGATCGGAGATGAGGGAGTGGGAAAGTCCCGACAGGCACCTGGCCATCGAGATAGATCTGACCGGAGCCGAGGCTCCCCGCATAGTGGTTGACAGGGTGTTGGAGGAATTCGATGACCTATGGGGGTTGGTTCACTGCGCCGGAATACTGATCCGCCGGTCGAGCACCGCCGAGATCACCCGGGAAGACTGGGACGTCCAGCACGACTTGAACTTGAAGGCGGCATTCTTCCTGAATCAGGCGGTGGGCGAAGCGCTCAAGGACCGGGGGGGAGGGGGACGAATGGTCACCTTGAGTTCCCAGGGTTGGTGGACGGGAGGAAGCCACGGATCCGTGGTCTATTCCGCCTCCAAGGGAGGCATCGTCTCGATGTGCCGCGGTCTCTCCACCGAATACGCTCCCCACGGGATAATGGTGAACTCGATCGCACCCGGGGTGGTGGACACGCCCATGCTGGGGGTCGGCTTGACCTCGGAAGATCTCGTTGCCATAGCTGCGTCGTGCCCCATGGGTCGGCTGGCCAGACCCGAAGAGATCGCCCGGGTGGCGGTGTTCCTTCTTTCCACCCACGCCAGCTATGTCTCGGCGGCGACCATAAATGTCAGCGGGGGACTGCTCTTCTACTGATTCGACAAGTGCTGGTGCCAAGACAATTAGCGGGGAATGGTCGGCCAAAGGTCTGCTGCTCTATAGTCGGGGCGACTGGATGATCAGCCAAGCAAAGAAGGGCGTTCATGACTTCCACTAACAGCCTGCGGGGAGGGGTGGGTCGAACTGACATCACTCCGCCTGTCCCCGCCGATCTGGTCGGATACGTGCGGCGTTGGATTCCCGCAACCGAGGTGCGAGCGCCGCTCACCGCCACCGCCTTGGTGCTTGAGTCCGAGACCGAGCGGGTGGCGATACTCGGAATCGACCTGGCCATTCTGAACCCTGATTACGCGACCACGATTCGGGAGCAGATAGCCGAGGCCCTCTCCACCCGGCCCGAGTCGGTGCTGCTGAACGTGAGCCACACGCACGCCGGACCCCATACGCCCGGTCGTGTGAAGTTGGGAGGACGGCTCGACGAGATCAAGCCCTCCGAGCAGGCTTACTTCGAGATACTCCCCCACCAGTTGGTGTCGGCTGCCCTCATAGCGGCGGAGAACACCGTGCCGGTGAGAGTCGGCTCGACCAGTACGGAGGTCCAGGGGTTGTCGGTGAACCGGCGTGAGCGGGTTCAAGGCGTGGAAGGGACGGTGGGGTCTCTGAACACCATCCTGGGGTGGAACCCCGATGGTCCGATCGATCGGGATGCAGGCGTGATCAGAGTCGACCGCCACGACGGTTCGCCCCTGGCGGTGGTGGTGAGCTTCGGATGCCACCCGGTGACGGTGGGACCCGAGGATCCGGCCATCAACCCCGACTTTCCCTGGCCGCTGAGAGAGGCCGTCGAGGAGGCGACCGGAGCGATGTGCGTCTTCCTCCAAGGCGCGGGAGGAAACGTCCTTCCGCTGCAGGCGTTCCTGCCCGAGACCGGCGCCGAGAAGGCGTTCGGCGAGAAACTGGCGGCCGAGGCTCTCCATGCAATGGGCAACATCGAGACCTTCGCGACCCGGGTCGACCGGCTTTCCTACGGGTCGGTGACCCCCATCGCCCTTTACCGGGTGGCGCGGGCCGAGACGCAGCCGCCACAGGAACTTGCGGTGGCGTCCACGGTGGTGGACCTGCCGCTCAAGCGGGTCCCCTCCATAGCCGAGGTGGAGGCCGAGCGGGACCATTACCAGGGCAACCTGGATAAGGCCCGGGAAGCCGGCGCCGGCTGGGAGGAACTCAACCCGATCCAGTACCACATCAGTTGGGCGGAGGCGGCGATCGCTCAACTGCAGGAGGCGCCCTACGATCGAGTTCCGGCCTTCATACAAGCCATCCGGATAGGAGATACTGCAATCGTGGCAATCCCGGGTGAGGCCTTTTCCGAGATCGCTCTGGCCATCAGGGACCGTTCTCCGGCGGACCGGGCCAACACCATCTTCTCCGGCTACTCCAACGGTGTCATTTCCTATCTACCCAGCGCCGCCGAGTACCCTCATGGTGGATACGAAGTGGACTACGCCCACCACAGTTACGGTTTGATCGAACAGGTCGCCCCCGAATCCGAGGCGATACTGGTGGAAGCAGGCGTCGAAATGCTAAAGGAGTTGTGGTAAATGGTCCGGATGCGGATGAACCAGGCGGTGGCCGCCGCTCTGGCCGACGAGATGCGCGAGGACCCCGACGTGGTGGTGTTCGGGGAGGACGTGGCCGTGGCCGGTGGCCCTTTCAAGACCTCCGACGGTCTCCTGGAGGAGTTCGGACCCTCCCGGGTGAGGGACACTCCCATCTCGGAGATGGGATTTATGGGGATGGCGGTGGGAGCGGCCGCTTCCGGCCTCCGTCCGGTCGCCGAAATCATGTTCATCGAGTTCCTCGGCGTGGCGCTCGACCAGTTGGTGACCGAGGCGGCCAAGTTTCATTTCCTGTCCAGAGGGGCGTTTCCCTGCCCGATGACCGTCAGGGCTTCTGTCGGCGCCGGCCTGGGTTTCGGATGCCAGCACTCCCAGACCATGGAGAACTGGATGAGCCACGCTCCCGGCCTGAAGATGGTGATGGTCTCCGGCCCCCAGTCCGCCTACGGCCTGTTGCGGTCGGCGATCCGTGACCCCAATCCGGTGGTGGTGCTGGAGCCTCGTGCGCTCTACGGCGGCCGGGGACAGGTGACAACCGGCGCCGACGGCATCCTCCCGCTGGGCCAGGCCCGTCGGGTTAGGGAGGGAGACGATGTGACCGTCGTCTCCGCCGGAGCGATGGTGAAGGTGGCGCTGGCCGCCGCCGAGGCCTCCGATGACTGGTCGGCGGAGGTGATCGACCTCCAGACCCTCATCCCCTGGGACCGCGACGGCGTCGTCTCGGCGGTGAGACGGACCGGCCGGATGGTGATAGTTGAGGAAAGTCCGTACACCTCGGGGTGGGGGACCGAGATCGCCGCTTACGTGGGCGCCAGCCTGTTCGGTGAGTTGCGCGCCCCGGTACTGCGGATCACCTGTCCGGATGTCCCGGTGCCCTTCGGGCGGGAACTGGAACAGCGCTACATGCCCAACCCCGGATACGTGAACGATCAGATCGATCAACTGCTGGCCACCGGTCGGGCGCCTGACCCGTGGTGGGTGGGAGAAGGGAGAAGCTCGTGATGGGCTACAGCCAAGGAATGGAGCGGCGCCGGGCGGTCGCCACCGACCGGGTGGCCCGCTATGAGCGGATGGTGGAGATACGAGCCTTCGAGGATCGGGTGCAGGGACTGTTCGCCGAGGGGCGGGTGCACGGCACCACCCACACCGCCCAGGGCCAGGAAGCGGTAGCGGTAGGGATCGCGGCTGCGGCCCGGCCCACGGACCTGGTGACCTGCACCTATCGGGGGCACGGCATAGGCCTGGCGCTGGGCATGACTCCCGAGGTGATCCTGGGAGAGATCATGGGACGAGAGATCGGCTGCATCGGGGGGATCGCCGGCTCCATGCACCTCTGCGATCGGGAACTGGGCCTCCTGCCCACCTTTGCCATCATCGGTGCAGGTATCCCGGTTGCGGCCGGGGCGGCGCTCACCGCTCAGGTGCGGGGCACCGACGACGCGGCAATCGGAGTGTTCGGCGACGGGGCTGCCAACATCGGCGCCTTCCATGAGGGCTTGAACCTGGCGGCTATCTGGAAGCTGCCGGTGGTGTTCGTCTGCGAGAACAACCAGTACGGGGAGTACAGCCGAATCGACCTGACCACGCCCATCGAAGACCTGGCCGACCGGGCGGCCTCCTACGGCATTCCGGGCATCATCGT
>JAAXHN010000172.1 GCA_012270885.1 Acidimicrobiia bacterium
TGTTATTCGATGATTTTGGTGACGGTGCCTGCTCCTACGGTGCGTCCGCCTTCTCGGATAGCGAATCTGAGTCCTTCGTCCATAGCGATAGCGGAGCCCAGCTGGACGGTCATGGTGGTGTTGTCTCCGGGCATGACCATCTCCACACCTTGGGGGAGGGTGACAGTTCCCGTGACGTCGGTGGTACGGAAGTAGAACTGGGGTTGGTAACCCGAAAAGAACGGGTTATGGCGGCCTCCCTCGTCCTTTGTCAGCACGTACACCTGCGCCTCAAACGATGTGTGCGGCGTGATCGACCCCGGCGTAGCCAACACCTGGCCCCGCTCTACCTCGGTCTTGCCGACACCCCGCAGCAGGACACCGACATTGTCGCCGGCCATGCCCTCATCCAACAACTTGCGGAACATCTCCACCCCCGTAGCCACCGTCCGACGCGTCTCTTTGATTCCCACCACCTCCACAGGATCACCAACCCGCACCACACCAGCCTCTACCTTCCCCGTAACCACAGTCCCCCGACCAGTAATAGAGAACACATCCTCAATAGGCATCAAAAACGGGCGATCCACCGGCCGGTCAGGGACCGGCACATACGAATCAACCGCCCCCACCAACTCCAACACCCCCAAAGCAGCCTCCACGTCCCCCTCCAAAGCCGCCAACGCGGACACCCGAACCACCGGCACGTCATCACCCGGGAACCCATAGGAATCCAACAACTCCCGAACCTCCAACTCCACCAACTCCAACAACTCCTCATCATCAACCAAATCAACCTTATTCAAAGCCACCACCACACAAGGAACCCCCACTTGGCGGGCCAACAAAACATGCTCCCTAGTCTGGGGCATAGGACCATCCGCAGCCGACACCACCAAAACAGCCCCATCCACCTGCGCCGCACCCGTAATCATATTCTTTATGTAATCAGCATGACCCGGCATATCCACATGCGCGTAATGACGCAACTCCGACTCATACTCCACATGAGCAATAGCAATAGTAATACCACGCTCACGCTCCTCAGGCGCCTTATCAATATCATCAAACACCGTAAACACATTACCCTCAACCCGCTCAGCCAACACCCGAGTAATCGCCGCAGTCAAAGTCGTCTTCCCATGATCAATATGACCCATCGTCCCAACATTCACATGCGGCTTAACCCGCACAAAACGCTCCTTACCCATAACGATCTTCTCCTCGTGTTAGCAGATTGCTGGTACATACGTTCGGCGGGCCGGCCATCCCGCGCAGGACGGCCGACCGCTCGTAGCGGCGGGCAGACTTGAACTGCCGACCTCTCGATTATGAGTCGAGCGCTCTTACCGACTGAGCTACGCCGCCAGGTACCGCGGCAGGCGCGGACCACTGTCCATCCACTTGCCGAGCCCCCTTCCGGATTCGAACCGGAGACCTCCTCCTTACCATGGAGGCGCTCTGGCCTACTGAGCTAAGGGGGCCTGATCGGGCGGACGACCAACCGTCCGCGCCGGTGCCGGGAGAAGGATTCGAACCTCCGAAGGCATCGCCGGCAGATTTACAGTCTGCTCCCTTTGGCCGCTCGGGCATCCCGGCACGGGTGGCAGACGCCACCGGTTTCTGGCGCCAGAATGCTAGTCGCTTCGATCCGCCGCGGAAACAAGCATCCGCCAGGCCAGGCCCGCGAATCAGATCCGGTAGTACATGTTCTCCAGCCGGCGGATCCTCTCCTCGATGGGCGGATGGGTCGAGAACAGCCCGCCGGCGCCGGCCGGGCGTCTGCGGCCGAACGCCTTGAACGGGTCGGCGATGAACAGCTGGCTCACCGCCGGGTTTACATCCATCGGTATCCGTCCCGAGGCGGTTCCGATCTTCTCCAGCGCTCGGGCGAGGCTGAGCGGCTGGCCGGTCATCTCGGCGCCCGAGGCATCGGCCTGGTACTCGCGAGCCCGCGAGATCGCCATGCGGATGACCATGCCGGCCAGCGGCGCCAGGATCATCGCGGCCAGGGCCACCACCAGCCCGATCGCGTTGTTGTTGCGACGGTTTCCGCCCCCGAACCAGAAGGCCATCCGGGCGAAGATCGACAGGGCGGCGGCCAGCATCGCGGCGATCGACGAGATCAGGATGTCACGGTTACGGACATGGGAAAGCTCGTGGGCGATGACACCCTCGATCTCGTCGTCCTTCATGATCTCGAGGATGCCCGTGGTAACGGCTACCGCGGCGTTCTTCGGATTGCGGCCGGTAGCGAAGGCGTTGGGCTGGGCCGAATCGATCAGGTGGACGGAGGGCACGGGCATATTCGACACGGCGGCCAGGTGGCGCACCATGCCGTAGACCTTGGGCAGCTCCTGCTCGGTCACGGGTCGAGCCTTGCTCATGGCGAGGGCTAGCTTGGCGGAGAAGAAATAGGCGCCGACGTTCAGCAGCAAAGCGAACCCCAGCCCTATGTACAGGCCCTGGGATCCACCGAACAGGGCCCATCCGAGCATCCAGACCAGGGCGCTCATCAGGCTCAGCAACGCGACCGTCTTGAGATTGTTCATAGCCCCCATGATAGTTACCGGCGCCGGTTTAGCGGCCCGCCGTTGCGGGAACGGGGCTACCGGTTCATGCGATACAGGATTGGGGTCTTGATAACGGGGGGGGAGGGGATAGGGTGTACGGATCAGCAGGAGGGTGGTGATGGAGCAGGGCCGGTTTTCGCTTCCTTCGAGGAAGGGCGAGGAAGCAGGTCACGGTGGCGAACGTCTGGTGGTCGTGGTCGGGTTGCTGGTGGCTGTGGGTCTGATGGTGGGGGTGGTGGGTGCTGCGGGGGAGGAGTTTTCAGATGTCGAGGGCGGGGTGCATGCTCCGGCTATCAACTCCCTTGCCGCCGACGGTGTATTCGAGGGTACGGAGTGCGATGCGGGTGCATTCTGCCCGGAGAAGCCGATCGAGCGTTGGGCGATGGCGGTGTGGCTGGTGCGGGTACTCGGTGAGCAACCTGCCGTAGCCGGGGTCTCCCGGTTCGTGGATGTATCTGCCGACGAGTGGTGGTCTCCTCATGTGGAGACTTTGGCGGAGTTGGGGGTGACCGCCGGATGCAGGACCGATCCGCTCAGTTATTGTCCGGATGAGCCGGTGAAGCGTTCCCAGATGGCGTCGTTCCTGGTGCGTGCTTTCGGCCTGGAAGCAGGACCGCCGGCGGGGTTCTCCGACACGGTGGGAAATGTCCATGAGGGCAGTATCCATGCCTTGGCCGCGGCAGGGATTACAGCAGGTTGTGGTGATGGAACGCGTTTCTGCCCTGGTTTGCCGGTCACCCGAGGGCAGATGGCCTCTTTTCTCCACCGGGCAACGGACGACAGTATCCCGGTCGGTATGGCGGACCGGGACGTGTTGGTGGCGCTGTACAACGCCACGGATGGTCCGAACTGGAAAGATGATGCCAACTGGTTGAGCGACAGCCCACTCGACCAGTGGTTAGGCGTCACCACCGACAGCAACGGCCGGGTCACTCGGCTGGTACTCCCCGGCAACGGGCTGGCCGGACCGGTACCACCACAGCTCAGCAATCTCACCAACCTCAAAATCCTGAGTCTGGCCAACAACAAACTCACCGGAAACATATCCACACAACTCAGCGACCTCACCAACCTACAACACCTATACCTCTCGAAAAACGCACTGACCGGACCGATACCGGCACAACTAGGCAACCTCACCAACCTCAAGACCCTCGGCTTAGCCAACAACAAACTGACCGGACCGATACCGGCACAACTAGGCAACCTCACCAACCTAGAAACCCTCACTCTAGCCATCAACCAGCTGACCGGAACGGTACCGCCACAACTAGGCAACCTTTCCAACCTACAAAACCTATACCTCTCCAAAAACAAACTGACCGGAACAATACCGACACAACTCAGCACCCTCACCAACCTCAAAACCCTCGGCTTAGCCAACAACAAACTGACCGGACCGATACCGGCACAACTAGGCAACCTCACCAACCTAGAAACCCTCACTCTAGCCATCAACCAGCTGACCGGAACGGTACCGCCACAGCTCGGTAACCTAACCAACCTACAAAACCTATACCTCTCCAAAAACAAGCTAACCGGTAAGATACCGACACAGCTCGGTAGTCTCACTAACCTCAAGGTCCTCAACCTAGCCCACAACGGGCTAACCGGAACAATACCGACACAACTCAGTAACCTCACCAACCTAGAAACCCTCAACCTAGCCATCAACGAACTAGCCGGAAAGATACCAACACAACTAGGCAACCTCACCAACCTCAAGATCCTCAACCTAGCCAATAACGGGCTGACCGGAGGAGTACCGATACAACTAGGCAACCTCACCAACCTAGAAACCCTCAACCTGGCTAACAACAAGCTGACCGGAACAGTTCCACCACAACTCAACAAACTCACCAACCTACAAAACCTATACCTCTCCAAAAACAAGCTAACCGGTAAGATACCGACACAGCTCGGTAGTCTCACTAACCTCAAGGTCCTCAACCTAGCCCACAACGGGCTAACCGGAACAATACCGGCACAGCTTGGTAACCTCACTAAGCTAGAAACCCTCAACCTAGCCAATAACGAGCTGACCGGGACAGTACCTGCAGAAGTCGGCAACCTTCCGCTACTGATCAATTTGTATCTTTCCGGTAATGACCTAACCGGACCGATTCCCTCCAGGTAACTTCATCAACCCAAAGATCCGCACAGGCTCATCACACTCCGGTAAGTCAGTGCCGGCCTATGAGGACCCGGAAGTCGCCGAGGCCGCGGGGGTGGAGGAGGGTCTCGATCTCCTTGACCTTGCTGCGTACCCGGAGCCGCTCGATGGGGTTGCCCGACCGGGCTAGCTCGAGTTCCTCCCTCCGCAAACGCCTCAGACGGTCACCGAGTCCCAAACGGGTCAGGAACTCGCACTGGCGGAGGAGCTCGCACTCCATACCAGTGTCTCGGGCAACCTCGTACAGCGCCGAGAAGTTCACGTCGGCGGTCAGATCGGTCGTGCCGGGCTCATCGAGCGGGTGGGGACCCAGATGATGGGACCGGTAGGTGCGCAAGGTCCCCTCCTTGCGGCGAGCCAGCAGGCCCTCGGTGGTGTCGCCGTAGTCGAACACCAGCAGCGACCCGGCTACCAGCTTCCCGATCATCCTGGTCAGCCAGGCGG
>JAAXHN010000173.1:0-3905 GCA_012270885.1 Acidimicrobiia bacterium
GCCATGTCCACCCGACCGGGGGGCGGATTGTGGTACTGGAGCATCTCGAGCACCGAACCGCCGGGCAGCGCCCAGAACGCCCCCGACATGTCGCAGTTGGGGTAGCCGACGATCCGGCCCACGTAGTCCTCGACCTCGGCCGCTATCCAGGTGCCCTGCATGAACGGCTCCTTCTCCAGAAACCGGGTCCACCAGGGAACCGAAACCTCGAGATCGGTCACCGTCACCCCGATGTGGTCGATCGATATGAAACTCATCGGTATACCTCCCTCGTCTATCCCGCCGACCGCCTCGCAATGGTGACTTCCGCCATTCTCACCGGTCGCTCCTATATATGTGAGTGCTCGAACTAAGCGTCGGGTACGAGGTCACCGATGGAGACTTCGACTTCGTGGGTGTCGAAGACCGCGGTGATCCGTAGTTTGCCTCCAGTGGCCTCGATGAATCGGGCTAAGGTGGTGAGGTGGAGGTTGTCTCGGCGTTCGATGCGTGACACTTCGGCCTGGCTGACATCGAGTTGTTCGGATATCTGTTGTTGAGTGAGTCCTTGAGCTTTGCGGATGGCTCTGAGAGTGTGGACCCGGTTGGTGATCTCATCGTATGTGCGTGCTTCAACAGCAGCCGCTTCGGGGTTGGCCTTGATCCGTTGTCGGATGACCTCGATTGCCTCCCCGGCTGTTGCCCAGTCTTGGTCGGTGAACTTGCGGGATCCGATGTCTGGGTTACTTAGGATGTCTTGTACTTGCTTGGTGTTCTTGCCGACTGTTGTCTTCTGCATTGAGCCTGGTCCTCTCTTGACCCACTAGATTACCGTTTGGTTGTTAGTCCGCTTCTATCTGGCCCTTCTGACTTGGGGATGGTGTCCGGGGTTGGCACGTCGCCATTGAGCGATCATGACGTTCTCGATTTGTTGCACTACTTGGGGGTACCATGCGTTTCCTAGGCGGGTTTTGTCCCCTACGAGCATCACAACGGCTACTTCCCCGCCACCCGCAACGTCGAACCAGACGTACGGGATCCGCAGGATGGGCGGACTGTTGGCGTAGGGTGTGTATACGGTGGGTGGTGTCCGTCGCAGCGCGTACATCTCGAACCGAGAGGTAACTATCGGATGGCTAGCGTCCCCGCGACCGGCACCTTCGATTTCGTGGCCATGATCTTGGAGGGCTCGAAGGAGAGCTGACACTTCGGCTAACCATTCCCAGATGTAGTCTTCGGCGGCGGATATAGCTTCTAGCTCGCCAAGTTGTTGGTCGAACATCGGATGGTAAAAGCCCTCCGCCATACCCCTGAGTATACTACTAACAGTATAATCAGGGCAAGATAGACGTGTTCAAGCGAGTTCACCTACTACCCCTTAGACGAAGCACAACCGGCCGTTTTGACACCGATGATCAGCCGATCCCACTTAAGTTAGAGGCTGCGCGACAGGTTTAGATCTTGGAGGACCAAACGAGGTCGCGAAAATCGCCGGCTGGGGCCTCCGGTTTGGGCCCCACCCCCACCCACCACCTAGCCTGGGAACGGAACGCGTCAGCCCAAAGGCGCGACGCCCTGCGATCTTTATGACTCCCGCTGGCGGTCCCGCCGACGCCGATGAACGATGACCGCGCAGGTACTTGGGTAACAACCAATATGCACCAGGCTTGTGACAGGTTCAACCCCCTCATCCGAAAAGGTTTTCGCGACCTCGAGTACTATCTGACCGGATCCGGTCTTGAAGACCGTGACGCTTGCAGACACCACCGAGGAGGTTCCGGGTATGCCCAGCTTCGACCGCTCCGACGTGCCCGAGGCCGATATGGAGTTCGTGGTCATCGCCGATACCCATCACCTGGTCGATCCGGGCATGTACTCGGCCAAGGGAGACTCGGTTACCCCCGAGATCGTGCGGGAATGGTCGGACCGGGGCGACTGGGCCCTGGCCCTCGCCAAGGCGACTGAACCCGCCCTGGTCTTCCATGTGGGAGACCTGGCCCAGGAGTATCCCGGTTCCCGGTTCTTCGACACGGGCCGGCGGGCGGCGGTCACCCAGTTCGAGGAGTCGGGACTGGCGGTCAACTTCGCAGCCGGAAACATGGACATCGGCGACAAACCGGATCCCACGGTGCCCGCCGGATGGGTGGAACCGGGTTACCTGAAGCGTTGGGACGAGGACTTCGGCAAGTCGTTCTACAGCCGGACCGCAGGGAACTGTCACTTCGTGGTCCTCAACTCCCAGATAATGAACACGACGCTGCCCGAGGCCATGGAGCAGCGGGAGTGGGTGGAGGCCGACCTCGCCGCCCACGCCTCGCACCGGATTTTCGTCTTCATGCACCTGCCCCCCTTTCTGGTGGACGAGGATGAGCCGGGTCTGGGCAGCTACGACGTGCTCGACAATCCGGACCGGAGCTGGCTGCTGGATCTGTGCAGGCAGCATGACGTCGAGATCCTCTTCAGCGGTCATACCCACTTCCAAGTGTTCAACCGGGCCGGGAGCACTCGCCTTTACACGTTGCCTTCGACCACCACGACCCGCCCGGGCTTCTACGAGGCCTTCAACGTGTGCCCCCCCGATCGGGGATGGATCGACACCACCAAGCTCGGATTCTTCCTCGTGCGGGTCAGCGGTGACGCCATATCAGTCCATCTGATCCGTACCAGCGGGGAGACCCACGCCAACCACGCGCCAGGAACGCGCATCCTAAGTGGCACGCCCGCCGACGTACCGCATTCTCCGGCGGCCGTGTACCTGCGGCTCCCCATCACCAACCAGAGCGACGGGGCCATCTCCTACCCCAACCATGTGAGGCACCGGATCCGTGACGACTACCCGCTGCTCTCCTGCGCCGAGGCCGGACTCCGCCACGTGCGCTTCCCGATCCACGACCTCGACGTGGCTCTCCAAGCCGGACGACTCGCCGTCCTGCGGAGCGAAGGCGTGCAGTTGACCGCCACCGTCCTGTGTCCCAAGCCCGGTGACATCGCGGCGGCGGCTCGGAAGGCCTCCGAAGCAGACTTCATCGAGGCCCAGTTGACCAACCGTTTCCTACCGGACGGCGAGGACCTGGAAGCTCTGGCGGCACTGCGGAGAGCGGGAGTGAGTGTTGCCTTAGCCCCGCTGGCGCTGGAGGACACCGGCAAGGTGCACCTGCGCAGCCGGACCGGCTTCCGACCCCGGGAACTACCGCAACTCGACGAGATACTGACCGACCGTGGCGTTCACCTGGATCGGGCGGTCTGCATGGTCGACGAGTCGGAGTCGATATGGAGCGACATCCGGAGCTTCGATACCGAACTCCGCTCCGTCGGAGGCCTCGACTTCCTGGTCCCACTGGGTACCGACGACGGAGCCAACGCCTTGGCGGTCGCCGAAGCCCTGTTCGCAGCCGCCACGATGCCCGGCTGCCGCATCTATCTCGATCCCCTGCAGGATCTCGACCGGGTAACCAAAGTGGTCCACGGGCTGCTCGACCGCTTGTCGAACCCACGACCCGCCTTCCACGTGACCAGGGTGCTGAACACAGTGCTGTTCGGGGAAGGGCGCAGACCGGGCAGCTACCGCCCGGTGCAGGCCGGCGGAGGGTTCGAGGGGACGACGGTGCGGGCGATCGCCGACCGGAGAGGCGAGCTCTGGTTGGTGCAGGATGGGGAGAAGGCCCGGGCAACCGAGGTGCTCAGGCAACATGCAACGAGGGATGAAACCGTTCGGCTGATCGACCCGGTAGGAGGCGTCTCGTGGCGCGGCCCGGTCGACATGATCGCCAACAACATTGTTTCACCGGACAGGAATCCGATCCTTGTAGTCCAAGTTCCCAGCGTCGGGAGCCCTCTCGGTCCTGCATAACCACCGAGATTCAATACATGAGGGCGCCGCCGGTTACGCTGATGGCGGCGCCGCTTATGTAGCTGGCATGATCAGA
>JAAXHN010000173.1:3970-4731 GCA_012270885.1 Acidimicrobiia bacterium
ACCTCCTCGGTGTTGTCGGTGTGCTGCATAGGCGTGTCGATCGGACCGGGGAGGAGGGTGTTGACGGTGATCCCGTGCGGACCGTACCACCGGGCGAAGTCGCGGCTCATGGACACCACCCCTCCTTTGGCCGCCACGTAGGCATGCGCTCCCAGCCTGGTGCCCCGGATGAAACCCGGTGAGGAGAAGTTGACGATCCTTCCTCCCCGGCCGCCAGCCACGAGCGCCTGGCCGAAGGCCCGGCACAGGAAGAATCCTGCCTTGAGGTCCACGTCCAGCTGCAGATCCCATTCCTCCTCTCCCACTTCGTCCAGCGGCTGCCTCCGCAGCACACCGGCCACGTGAGCAAGCGCCCACAAGTTCCCCAGCGACTCCGACGCCTCCGCAACGAGGTCGCTGAACCCGGCGAAGTCGCGGAGGTCGTAGCGCTTCGCATGGTGGAGGGCCGGACGTGGCAGTGCGGCAACCGTCCTGCGCACCGTCTCCCCCTTGATGTCGACCGCGAACACCCGCGCCCCAGCCTCGGCGAAGGCAACGGCTGTGGCCTTCCCGATGCCCTGGGCGGCGCCGGTGACCATCACACCCTTGCCTTCGAGGCCGGCGCCCGGGTTCCAGACGATGGTGACTTCCTTTCTCGGTCCCGAGCATCCGTTGGACCGCTCCACACCGAATGACGCCACGAATTCCCTTCGCGGAAGAGTACCGAGGAATGGATTCGATGCCGACAGTCGTCTACATGGATCAAGCGTAGAGGCATAAAC
>JAAXHN010000174.1 GCA_012270885.1 Acidimicrobiia bacterium
CTCACCGAGTCCAACATCCGCGACCTGGTGAAACTGCTGGACGAGGAGATGGACGGGGTGGCCCGGGAGCAGCGGCAGAACCTGGAAACCGTCGAGGCCGAGTTGGAAGAGGTGAGGAGGAAGCTGGACCGGATCTGGCACTTCGTGGAGAGCACCGACCTGGATATGGCCGACGCCTCGGAGCGCATCCTGGAACACCGCCACCGACGGGAACAACTGGAAGCCGCCGCCGAAGAAGCCAAGGCCGTTCTGGCCCAGAGGCAGGAGTTGCTGGACAGCGCCGACACCATCGCCGCCTTTGCCGCCGATATGAGCGCGTTCCTCAAGACCAGCGAACTCACCGAGACCAAGGCCTTCGTGCGGTCATTCGTCAAGGAGGTGCTGGTGCGGCCCGGCGGGGCGACGATTATCTACACCATACCCACGCCGGAGGATAGTCCCATAGGGGGAGCGGACGCCGCCGAAATCGCCTTGAATGGAGGAGTTCGCAGTATCGGGTATGGTGGTGGGCCGGACTGGACAAAATCAAGAACCGAGGCCGATTCCTTGGTCACCCCATCCTGGGGCATGGGGATAGTATACGTCAGGACCGCCTCGTCCTCCACTATCTCGATGACCTGCACGAAGTTGCGGATCAGGGCCTTGCGCTCCGGGAAGGTCCCTTCCATCAGGAACTCCCGGAAGTCCGCCACGTACCCCTTGATCTCCTTTGACGTGGGCAACTCCGCCCGCCGCTGCTCCAACTGGAACTCGGCCTCCTCCTTCGCCGCCACAAGCTGGTCCTGTCGGGCCTTCAGGGACAGGATGCGGGGCGACAAGACCTCGATGGGCAACTGCTGGGTCTCCAGCGCCTGGTAGAGGTTCTCCAGCCGGGTCTCCACGTCGGTAAGCTCGCTGTTGATGGCGGTGAGCCTGCCGTTGACCTCACCGGCCAGGTTGTCGATCTCCTCGGCCACCAGGGTCACCAGCTCGGTGATGGTCTCCTCGGTGAGAATCCGCTCCCTGACCTTCTCGATCACCAAGTCCTCCACCTTCGTGGCGTTCAGGTAGCGGGCGGTGCAGGCTCCGGCCCCTTCCCGGAACAGGCTGGAGCA
>JAAXHN010000175.1 GCA_012270885.1 Acidimicrobiia bacterium
CGAAGCCCTCGGACGCACACCTACATACCCTCCAGATCGGGGGAGAGCATTGCTCGGGCTAGATCGGTACGGGCCTCGGAGTGGGCGCTCAGCGTTTCTCTGATCGAGCATCTGTGCTGGTCGCGTCCTGACGTTGGATCAATTCATCCCGCAGGACGATACCGAGGACCTGCCTTACGACTGCCGACGGTACGCCCTCGTCATAGGCAACTTTGCGCATGAGCGCGGGAAGCTTCAAATCGTTGGCGTGGGCGAAGGCCAAGTCCTCGATATCGAAAGGTTCCAATCCCTCGGTCTCAACCGCAAGCCCCTCGGCCGTCTCCCTCGCCCACGCTGCACCACCGAGTTGCTCAACCAGCTTCTCCCCTCCTTGGGTCAACCGCAACGGGCTGGACCTTGACACCAAGGGCTCAGGAGATACTGTCGCGAGTATCTCGTTGAGTTGCCGCCGGACGGCCTTCATGAAATCCTTGAAGTGATTCCTGTCGGCATCAACAGCCCCTTCCCACCTCGCTCTCTCCGCTTGACTCTCCTGCGTGGTTTCCATGAAGTCCTTGAAGTGGCTCCTGTCGGTGTCAACAGCCCCTTCCCGCTCCCCCTTCTCCTCCTTGCGATCGGAACGATCTGGCCACAGCCTGGCCCCCATGAGCAGAACCAACCCAAGGGTGGCTAGGGGGGCATACTTCAGCAACGTGTCCATAGGCCAGCCATCCGTTGGTCGATTCGGGAAGGTGTCGGGATGTTCGACTTCGCCCTGTGCCTCACCTCGCTCCCAGAACTGTAAGGCTTCCCGTCGGGTTTGGCTAGTCCCTTGGCTGGCCCGCGCCAATCGGGCGCGGGCCAGGGTGGGGGGTTAGTTGTTGGTGAGGGTGTAGGTGTTGGCTGCGCCGGTAGGGGAGATCTGGAAGGCGAGGTGGTCGCCTACGGTGAGAGCATCCCGGAAGGTGGAGATGCGGACGCGCTCGGCGCCGATCTCTATGCGGTCGGCGGGGCTGTACTCCACTAGCCAGACATCGTCGCCGGACACCACCACGGCCCGGTTGTTGGCGGGGTCGGCCACTACCACCCCTCCCGAACCATCGGCGCCGACAGGGATCCGGGCGGCCCAGTACAGGCTGACCATGGCCGTGAGCGTGCCGTTCCGGGCGGTGATCGTCTCGGTGCCGCCGGACTCGGAGTCACGGCGGTAGACAAGGGTGGCCACGCCGCCCACGTTGGCGGTGCGGTTGATGTTGTTCGGCGTCATGGAGGGGTCGGTGGACGTGAAGGTTATGGACTCGCGACCACCCATTCCGGACCCGTACTGATCGGTGAGATGGGCCTGCGCCCGGCTGCCGGCGCCGGCGCCCTCCGAGGAGGCCACCAGGTATTGCTCCGGCACGGTCAGCGTGAGGGAGGTGACCACTGCCTCCTCGTCGGACCAGTCGAGCAGCCGGTCCTCGGTGGTGCCGTCGTCCATGAGCAGCCCGAGGGTGGTCCGGTCTATCACCTTCAGCATGCCGCTGTCCAAAACATCGAGGTCCAGCTGGGCTATGTCGCCCAAGTCCTCGGACTTGGGGTTCTGATCGATCTCGTAGAACTCCATCTCGAACGAACCGTCCGGGCCGGTCTCCTTGACGAAGGTGCGGAGCCCGAGGCTTCGCCCGTTCCGGGACTCCTCCGCACCGATGCTGAACTCGACGCCCGCCTTGGGTACCGGGTCGCCGTTGGCGTCGACCAGTTGGAAGGTGAACCTCACCGTGGTGTCGAAGCGGAGCTTGCGGGCAGTGGTCCGCATGTCGTCCGTCACTTCCAGGGCGGTGGGGATGCCGAGTGTCCGGACATCGGCGACCGCCGCCGTGCCGGCATTGTTGTCGTACAAGGTGCCTATGGGACCTCGCCAGGCCCAGACCCGCAACGCGCCCGCATCCGCCGCTACGTCCAGATCGATCCGCAGGTATCCGGACGGGCTCGTTAAATGGTCGGGGTTATCCATAACGCAGGCCCGTCCGAGGCCTACGGCCGTGGAGACATGACCGGTACAAAGGCCGGCATCGTTGAAGGCCATCTCGGGGTTGGTGGACATGAAGACGTCCACCAACCTGCCGGCGCGGGGTCGATGGTTGCCGTCCCGGGGTGGGGAATTTCAGTGATCGAGAGTGGGGAATTTCGATGATCGTCAACACACCCTCCGGGGACTGATCAAACAGATCAAAGAACTCGACGGCCGGATAGGCCAACTCGTCGAAGCCTCTGGAACCACCCTGACAGAAATCTACGGAATCGGGACCCTAGGCGCCGCCGAGATCCTCGCCCAGGTCGGCGACCCCACCAAATACCGAACCAAGGCCCGCTTCGCCATGGCGAACGGAACCGCCCCCCTCCAAACCTCCTCGGGACGGTCGTCCGCCACCGGCTGAACCGGGGAGGAAACCGCCGCCTAAACCGGACCATCCACATCGCAGCCATCACCCAGATAAGCCGACCTGGAACCGAGGGACGCCTCTACTACGACCGGCTCCAAACCCGCGGGAAAAGCAAACCCGAAGCCCTCCGCATACTAAAACGCCGCATCTCAGACCGAATCTGGACCCACCTACAACACATATCCACAGCATCCACAGCCCCCAACTTGACATAGGAGCTCACCATCAAACCTGGTCAACCTCAGTGGCTTAGGCTGCAGAGTCCTAGGAGATGCCGACGGCTGGTGTTTTGCCGGGTGTAGCGGTTTGTGGGTTGTTATGCGAGGGCTTGCCAGAGTCTGGCTAGGAACACGGCCATCTGGACCCGGGTTACGGGTTGGTCGGGTCCGTAGGTGGTGGGTGTGGTGCCGGTGGTGACACCGAGCCCGTAGACACAGTTGATGCTGGGGGTGGCCCATTGGTAGCCGTCGAGGTCGGT
>JAAXHN010000176.1:0-837 GCA_012270885.1 Acidimicrobiia bacterium
GGATGCCGTAGTAGAATTTCTACAAACAAACAGTCGTCAGGTCAGACGAGCATGGGCGTGTCAACGCTGCGACCGACTCCCAACTCTTGCAGGCACGCAACATTACCGATGGGCTCGACACCGGCATGGCGGAGACGTTGTTTCGGTGTTCCCTCCAGATGGAGCCATGACGAACCCAGTACCCCCGAGACAGCCGCAAGGCCCGAGGCAGCCGCAACCCGGCGTAGCGCGGCAACCCGGCGCACCGCAGCCCCCGAAGCGACAGGTCGCCCTCCCGAGTGGCGGGCAGCGTCGGGGCGATGTGCGCGGCTGGCTGCTGCTGCTGGGCCTGGCCATGGTAGTGGGTTCCGGGCTCGGGTTCTGGTACGTCCTGGACAGTGTGGATCAGCGCCAGGGATACCTGATGACCACACGGACCATCAAACGCTGGGAGGTGGCCACCGTCGGGGATTTCACTGCGGTCGAGGCCAATCTGGGCAACGCTCTGGGCGTACCCGTCGAGTTCGTCGACCTCTTGGTGGGGAAGTGGGCCACAGGCAGGATCCCCGCCGGGACCGTCGTGACGCCCGGCATGTTCCGGACCCCACCCCTGTCGGGTGAGAACGAGGTGGACAAAGTCCTCATCGAGGTCGGCCTCCCGGCGGGGGAAGCGCCCTTCGGTACGTTGGAGGAGGGCGACCGGCTCGCTCTGTTCGGCGCGGAGCCCTCGGAGCTGTCGGAGTTGTCGGAGTTGGACGGCCAGGCGAGTTCGGTCCGACTCCTCGGTGTGCTGATCGTGGAGGATGTTGAGAAAGGTCAACTCTTCTACACCGTGACCCCGGAGCAGGCGAAGGCCAT
>JAAXHN010000176.1:921-2549 GCA_012270885.1 Acidimicrobiia bacterium
CTTCTCCGGGGGCGATTCGAACCTCGAGATGCTCGAGGAACAGTGACGATGAGCTATCCGTCGCCTGAACCGCAACCCCGGTCATCATCTCGACCGACGGTGACGCCGTGCTGACCGTCTACAGCGCGCAGGGTTCACCGGGGGCCTCCACGACGGCCATGTACCTGGCCGCCCACTGGGCTTCGACGGGCCGCGAGGTGCTGCTCATCGAGGCCGATCCGGCGGGAGGAACGCTGAGCCATCGCCTCGGAATCCAGTTCACCCCGGGGTCGGCCTCGTTCGTGGCGTCGAACCTGCCGATTCTCGGCAGCAATCTCATCGATCATTCCCAGGACGTGCTCTTCCAGGGCCTGCACGTCATGCCGTCCACATCGAGCCCGATGGGTGCTCGTGGGATCGTCGATTGGTTGGCCGGCCGCGCCGGGGAGTTGCGAACGCTCTCGGAGGAGGGGATGGCGGTGGTTCTCGACGCCGGCCGGGTCACGGCCGAGGCCTCCACCTCCGAGTTGACGGTGAACGCCGCCGGTGTGGTCGTCGTGATCCGCGGGAACAGCGCACCGACGAGTCTCGAACACGTCGGAGAGTTGATGGCGGAGGGCGCCTCCACCGGGGGGCCGGAGCGGGGAGTGGTGACCATCGGTGATTCGCCTTGGAGTGAATCCGAATGGTACGAGAATTGCGGCCTGAGCTTCCACGGTGCGGTCCAGGAGGCGGCGGACATGACCGGTGATCTCTCCACCTTCCTGCGCCGCCACAAGCGGAAGTCAAAGAAGTGGCGCCTCTCTCTGGAGCAGGTCGGCGAGAGGCTGTACCCCTACGCGCAACCGCCGGAGTCGGGCGTCTCCCGCCTGCCCGCGGCGCCGACCGAGACGCCCGCACCTCTCGTCGAGACGCCCGCACCTCCCCCCGTCGAGGCGACGACACCCCTCGCCGTACTCGCCGTCGAGCCACCCGCACCGCAGCCGGCGTACTACGGGTCACAGTCGACGTATGACGAGGCGCCGCCGGTGACCGAGCCCTTGCCTGTGTTCCAGGCCCCGCCGATGCCTGAGCCCCCTGCATACACGGAGCCCCAGCCGGTGTTCCCGCCGCCGGAGACGGCCCCGGTGTACTACGCCCCACCACTCGAGGCCGATCCTGCGGCGACGTACCCGACGTACCCGGACCCGGTAGCCGAGTATCCACCTTTCGCCGGGCCACGGGAGGCCCATCACCCGATGCCGCCACCGGAGGCTCCGCCCTACCCCGAGACTCTCCCGATACCCGAATATCCGACTTTCGCCGAGCCACCCGAGGCTCCGCCCTACCCCGAGACTCTCCCGATACCCGAGTACCCGGCCTTCGCCGAGCCACCCGAGGCGCACCACCCGATACCACAACCCGAGGCACCGTCCCTCCCCGAGGCTCCGTCCTTCCCCGAGGCTCCGCCCTACCCCGAGACTCTCCCGATACCCGAATATCCGGCCTTCACCGAGCCACCCGAAGCGCACCACCCGATGCCCCAACCCGAGGCTCCATCCCTCCCCGAGACTCCCCCCATACCCGAGTACCCGGCCTTCGCCGAGCCACCCGAGGCGCACCACCCGACACCACAACCCGAGGCTCCGTCCTTCCCCGACGCTCCCCCG
>JAAXHN010000177.1 GCA_012270885.1 Acidimicrobiia bacterium
GTAGACGGCGGAGGAGGTGTGGTCGTGGTCGGAGGCGTGGTCGTGGGCGGCGTGGGCTTGGTGTCCGGCTGGTCTTCGACCACCGTTATCGTCACCGTAAACAGGGCTCTGTAACTGGGGCCCTTGCCGTCGGAGGCGACCACCGTGAAGGCGTATGACTTGCCAACTTCCAGGTCCCTGCCGTCACGGATGGTTATAGCGCCGTTCTGGTGGACCCCAAACGCACTGATGGAGTCCACGTGTCTGCTGTAGGTAATCTCGTCGCCGTCGGGATCGGTTGCGGACACCGAGGCAACTACGTAGCCGGGTGTTCGGGTGAATTGCTCCTCCACCGTCGCCGTGGTAGCCAGGCCGCTGGCGAACACCGGCGCCTGGTTCGGGTCCGGGACCGGTTTCGCCGCCGTATCCAGCGGGTCATACACCACGGTTACAGACAGGGTTAACTGGCTCCGGTTGGCGTCGTCGTGGGCCGGGTCCTCGTGGTCGGAAGCTACCACAACGACCGGGTAAGTCTCCCCGAGGGTGAATTCCGCGCCGCCCCGGACAGTTATTTCGCCGGTGGTCTTGTTGACGGCGAAATGGCCTGAGGAGGTGGTGGAGGAGTCGAAGTGCTGGGTGTAGGTGACCGTATCCCCCTGGGGGTCGGTGGCGGTCACGGCGCCAACGCTGGTTCCGGCCGTTCTCCCTTCACTATCGGATATGAACCTCTCGGTGGCAATGTTCGCGTCGAACACCGGGGACTGGTCATTGGCCGACACCGGGTCCGACGCTATGCGGATGTCGAGGTTCCAGTGCGAGTAGTTGCCGTTGCCGTCGGAGGCGATTACTGTGGCCTGGTATCCCTGCCCAGCGAGGAACGTTTGCGCGCCGGGGCGGACGGTTATCTGGCCGTTCGTCCGGCCAACGGCAAAACTCTTGGCGAAGGTCGAACGGTGGCCGATGCCGTAGCTGACCGTATCGCCCTGGGGATCGTGGGCGGTCAGCGTCACCAGGACGTTCCCGGGATAGAGGTCCCGCTCCGTGAAGTTAAACTGCTGCGTAGGGGCATTGAAGAACCCCGGCGCCTGGCCCGGGGTCTGGGTCGGGTCGTTGGCCGTGGTTATGGTCACGTCGATCGTCGCCCGGTCGCCATCATCGGCGGTGGCGGTCACGGTCATGGTGAAAGTGCCCGTGGCGTAGTTGTTGTTGGAGATGAAAGTGGACCCGTGGCGGGGGGTGACGGATATGCCGCCCGTGTCCCGGTTGATCATGAAGCTATCCGAGTCTCCGGTGCCGCTGTCGACGGTCGTCTCCTCGGTGTAGGTCACCGCGCCGCCATCCGGGTCGGTGGCGGTTACCGTCAGGTATTCGACGTCGGGCACCAGCTGGCTTTGGTGCAACGTCAGGGTGGTAACCTGGTCCGAGGCGAAGGTCGGCGCGTTGTCCGGGTCCTGCACCCGGCCGTACACCGCCCTCGAGGGCGGGCCGTAATAGGTCTCAGCTGGCGTGCCGCTGTCGACGGAATAGCGAAGCTGGAAGTATTGCGCGTGGCCCGGGTTCAGGCCGGTCGCCGCAATGGTCTTCAGATCACCATCATCACCCAGCGTCGCATCGGTCCAACCAATGTCATCATTCGCCCAGCTGCCGTTGCTGCTCCCCCGGAGCTGGACGCCGTGATTGGCGGGAATGTCGGCGCTCGGCACCCGCACCGTAATCTGTCCGGTCCCGGAGTGGGTGGTTACCGGGAAGGGCGCGGGCGGGCCGACGGTGATGGCGAAGAGCCCCTCGACAATTGTGCCGCTATCGTCGTGCGCAGTGTATTGCACCGTCAGATACCGGTAGGCGCCCAGCTCCGGTGCGATGGTGCGGGGGGAGTTGGGGGTGCGGTTGTCGGCCTGCCAACCAACCCACGAACCCACAGGGCCGGCATCGATGAACCTCCTCAGCTTGTAGGTGATTTCTCCTACGCCGCCGGTGGCCGCCGGCAGCCCCCTGGGGGAGGCTGTCGCGCCGTCTTCCTTCACGAAGTACAGGTCCGGGAACTCCGCGTCGCCAAAGGACAGATCGGAAGGGGTCTGGGCCTGGGCCTGATCGCCCCCTGTGAGGGTCGGGCCAACGGCCAGAAGCGCGGCCAGTAGAAGGACCCCCAGCAGGACTCGCAGTCCGGTAAAGCTGCATATCTTCGACACGGTGGGGTTAGACACTTGCATCGCTGTCACCAATCTCGAGTATGGAGTCGTCACGACGGGCGGCGCTCCAAGCTTTGGCTATGGGGCACGTCCCAATGCTTATCATCCGAGTAAACGCGGCGAGTTTACCCCGTTTGGGATGAAAGTTCAAGACCGAGTACGATTCAGCGCCAATCGGNNGGGGGGGATGGATTCCGGCCCTCTCTCCGCCACTCCTCCCCTTCTCTCCGTCATTCCTGCGAAGGCAGGAATCCAGGGGTGGGGGGATGGCGTCCCCTGTTCTGGGGCCCACGTTACAGGGACGTGAATTATATAGACCAGGGAAGGGGATGGATTCCGGCTCGGGGGCCGGAATGACGGGGAGGGGAGTGGGGGGCTTTAGGGGGTTAGCTGCGGAAGTGGGGCATTATCTTGCTGCCGACCTCCTGGAGCATCCACTTCTTATCGATGATGGTGTAGGTGGCGGTGGAGACGGTGGTGACCCCGGCCTCGACCAGCTTTTCGATCCCTTCGCAGATCTCTTCCACGGACCCGACGAGGTGGATGCAATCGATCATGCGCTGGGTCATGAACTGGGAGTAGGGAGCGTCCATCTTCTCGAACCAGGGGTCATATCCGTCGGGGCGGATGAATTCGGCGCGGGCGGAATCGTAGCGTTTCATCTCGTCGACTATCCCCGGGCTCTTTCGTTCCAGGTCCTCGAAGAGATCGAATATGGCCGGTTCCTTCCTGTTTCGCTCCAGGACGTGCATGCCGAAGGGCACGAAGCCGGAAAGCTCCCGGCGGGCCCCTTCCTTGTCGTTGGTGACGTAGATGTAGGAGCGGACGCAGATATCTATCTTGGTGGGGTCTCGGCCGGCCTTCTCGGCGCCCCGGTGGATGTTGTCCACCTTCCATTTGACCATGGCCGGAGGCCCGCCCATGAAGTAGACGCCGTCGGCGACTTCACCGGCCAACTCCAGGGCGCGGGGCCCGTCGGCGGCGAGGTAGAGGGGCACGGGGCCGCGTATCCACTCCGAGACCATCCTCTGCCCCTGGTACTCGGCCTCCTCGCCGGCGAGGAACTTCCTGACGAACATGGTCGCCTCTCTGAGCTCCCGGTGAGGAATGGGCTTCATGATCTTGCCGAAGGGTCCGCCGGCGCCCATTCCCAGGAAGGCCCGGCCGCCGGTCAATTCGTTGAGGGAAGCGGCGGCGTTGGCGATGGCGGAGGGATGGTAGGTCCTCGGGTCCACCACCGCCTGCCCGATGCGGATGCGGCGGGTGTTCACGGCGGCGATGGCGGACATGACATGGACGTCCCGGGCCAGGTAAGGCTCGTCCACCAGGGTCATGTGGGAGAAACCGGCCTCGTCGGCGGTGCGGGCGAGGTCGGCTATTTCGTCCATCCTCTCGTTGCGGCCCATGCCGACGCCAAAGTTCACTTTCACCATAGCTTTACTCCAGATGAGCCAATTTTCATAGCGATGAGTCTATGCTATCACGGGTCTCGGGCGGGCATCAGCGAGGGGGTTCCTGGGGCGGCGCGGGCCGGGCTGCTCGCGGTCTCATGAAGAC
>JAAXHN010000178.1 GCA_012270885.1 Acidimicrobiia bacterium
GAATAGAAGTCGTTCTCCACCAGCGCGAGTTGATAGTCGTCGCGGAACGGAGGGGTCTCATCCACAACTCCTCGGGGCATCAGCCGTCCCCTTTCACGAGCGGGCGGCCGTACGGGGAGGTACGGGCGGCCGCGGCGCGCCTCTTGGGCGCCTTGTAGACCTGCTGCAGCAGGTAGGCGACCACGCCGGCGCCCGCCAGGGTACCGAGATTGTAGGCGCCGGAGATGGAGTCCTTGATGGCGGCCCAACTGATCGCCACGTCGTTGCCCAGCATCAGGAACGGCGGGATCCTGAAGGCGATCCGCTGGCCCGACCAGTCGAGGTCGGTCTGGGAGAGGTTGAGCCACTCGGAGGGAACGATCCCGAATACCAGCACCAGTTCTATCCAGACCAGGAATGCGGCGAAGGCAGCCCGGGCCCAGGTCATCTTCTGGTTGAGCACCCACAGGAAAGCCGCGCCCAGAATCATCATCTGGGAGGACCCCAGAGCAACCAGGTACCCGAGGCTCTTCCAGAACCAGCCCCTCGGTATCCAGTTGAAGTAGTCCACGACCACTGGCGTGGGTATCCCGTTGACGAGCTCGCTCTGCGGGAGGGCGGAGTAATGGACCCACAGCACCGCGACGGCCATGAGTCCCGTCCCGAGCAGCAACGACAATGACCCGATGAGGATCCGTGTTCGGTGGTTTATAGCGGCGATGCGATGCATCTCTACCAGATGGCCTTCCGGGGTCGAACCATTCCTATTTTTACACCGGGGCGGGTTTCAAACAAAGTTATGACGCTTCCGGCCATCACAGCCAATCCGCTCCCGTCCCCCGGCCCTGACTCGCGCCGAGGGAGGTTTCAACCTTGCTATCTTTCGGAGCGGCTCTCATGGCAGGCCTTTCATTTCCGGGGCACCCGGGGGTAGCGCTCTGAGTACAACCAAGAATAATCAAACTGGAAGCCCGAATAGTCGAGTGGGGCGCTACGCAGCATGGTCGGATGGGCTGGCCGCCGACACTGCTGCCAAGTGGCACATCATCGTCTCGACCGCTTTCCTGGCAGCGGCCGGGATCGTGTGGGTGGTTGGGATGGTGGAACTGCGCTTCCCGGGAACCCTAACCGGGCCTTTCTCCTACGGCCGCATCCGTCCCATCGCTCTCTTGACGGCCGTGATCGGCTGGCTCACCCTGTCCCTGGCGGGCGGCGTCTACTACATTCTGCCCCGGCTCACCGGGGTCCGGATGCGCGGCGAGGCCCTGGCCCTTGCGGGCGGGGCCGCAACTGCCGGGGTGACCGTGGTCGGTGCGCTGGTTGTGTTGTTGGGCGGAGGGGACGGAACCGGTCCCTTCTCCCTGCCCTGGTGGGTCTCCCTGCCGCTTCTGGTCACCCTGCTGGCGCCCATGGTGGTGACCGTCTCCACGGTCCGCCGTCGCCAGGAGCCCAACATCTATGTTTCCCTGTGGTATGCCCTGGCCGGGGTGGTTTGGCTGCCGCTTCTCTATCTGGTCGGGGCTGTTCCCGCCCCTTCGGCGATCGGGGGCGCCATATCCGAGTCGGTGTCTCTCTTCGGTCTCTCCAACCTGTGGGTGGTGGGGATGGGCATCGGCCTGGCGTACTACGCGGTGGTGAAGGAGACGGAAAAACCTCTCGCCAGCAGGCAATTGGCGAGAGTGGGTTTCTGGTCCTTGGCATTCGCTTCGGCCTGGGGGGGCGCCGGCCCGCTGGTGTTCGGCCCGGTCCCCGATTGGCTGGAGGCTGTGGCTTTCCTGATGACCCTGGCTCTTCCCGTCTCGGCCCTGGCCAACGCCGCCAACCTTTCTCTGACCACCGAGGAGGTCTGGGCGGAAAGACGTGACCGTCCGGTGGTGGCCGCCGCCCTGGCCGGCGCCTTCTTCGCCCTGATGACCGCCGCTTTGGCCAGCTTCGGCACAGTCCGCTCCGCAGCGGCGGTAGTCGGGCTGACCCCCTTCTGGGACGGGGTCTTGTACGCGACCCTGTTCGGGGCGGGAGGGCTTTTGGTGGCGGCCTGGTCGTACCAGGCGCTCCCCCCCATCACCGGCCGGACTCTGGCAAGTCCGGGATTGGCCCGGCTGCATCTGCGTCTCACCTTTTGGGGGGTGGGGTTGACTTCCGCTCTGCTGGTGGGGGCGGGCCTGGTGGCCGGCTACGGTTGGGCGGGAGGATCATTCGGCGGGATCAGTCCAACCGGGGAGGGCTGGGGGAACCTGGTGGGAATGGCCTCGCTGCTCCTGGGATTGTCCATACTGTCGGGACTCGTGACCCTTCTGGGCCAGATGTCATTCTGCCTGGCCGTTCTCCGGACCTTTACCTCCGGACGCGTCGCTGCCCAGGAGGTCTTCACCCTGGTCTCGGCCGATGATTCCTCCGAGGAGGAAGAGGGTCCGCCTGAGACGGAGGAAGGAGAATGAGCGAGTTTCTCGAGGCCGCCGCCCAGGTAGTGGGTGCGCCCCCCGAGTTGGTGCAGCGCTCCGCCGAGGCACGGGCCGCGGCGGACCGCGTCTCGGTGGACGAGGTTCTCCAAGCCTGGGCCGGAGGCGGCTCGGCTCCTGCGCCTTCCTCGGCGCCGGCCCCCGCACCGGCGCCGGCTGCCTCGCCCGAACCGGCCGCTCCTCCGCCCCCTGCGCCCGCCGCGCCGGCGCCCTCCCCAACTGCGCCGGCGTCTCCTGCCCCCTCTGCCCCTGCGCCCGCCGCGCCCACTGTTCCCGCCACGCCTGCTGCAACCCTGATGGCGGATGGCCCTCCCCCGGTGCTCACCGGCCGGGTCGACCGGCCCTTCCGGTATCTGTTCGGCGCCACCGCCCTCCTGGTCCTCTGCCTGGTCGTCACCCTGGTGCTTCCCTCCTTCTCCGGAACGGGTCGGGGCGCTGTGCATTCCGAAATCCCCTACACGGCAAAGGCTCTGCGAGGCCAGGAGATCTACCTGGCGGAGGGATGTGCCGGCTGCCACACCCAGATGGTTCGTCCGGTGGTCGCCGACGCACAGCTTGCCGTCCTGGCCGGGGTGGGTGGAGTGACCTTGTCCGACACCAACCAGGTGATGGGTCGCCAGCGGTACGGTCCCGACCTGGCCAACGTCGGGAATCGGATGTCCCCGACCGAGATCGAGGCGATACTGTCCGGAGGCGGGGGACACCTCACCTATGGAGGCGGTTGGAGGGACTCCCTGGTGGCCTATCTGTCGGAGTCCCGAGTCCTGACCGGGAGCGGACCCGATGAGTGAGAATCTGGCGAGAGCCGCGGCGGTTTTGGGCGCACCGGAAATCCTGGTGCAGCGCTCCGCCGAGGCGCGGGCCGCGGCGGACGGCATCTCGGTCGACGAGGTCCTGGCTGCCTGGGCGGGCGGCGGCGCCTCGCCCTCGCCCTCCGCGTCTGCTCCGGCCGCCCCGTCCGTGCCTTCGCCCGTTCCGGCCGCTACCCCCGAACCTACGCCTGTCCCGGCCGCCCCGTCCGCGCCTTCGCCCGTTCCGGCCGCCCCTTCGCCCGTTCCCGCCGCCGCGCCGGCGCCGGTGGTGGCGGCGCCTCTACCCCCGCCGTCGGAGGTGACCACCAAGGAGGCGGTCTCCTTCCCGGTGGTGGTGTCGGTGCCCACCGCCCGCTTGACCGAGAGGACCTCATCCACGCTTCCGCGCTGGCTGGCCGCCCTCTTTCTAATCGTCCCGGTGATTGGTCTGCTGTATCTGGCCGGGAACTCGGCCCGAGCGGGGTGCGTGGAGGGAGGAGTGCAACTGGCTGTCAACCGGCTCGACTCCACGGTGGTCAACTGCGACGGGAGCGAGTTCACCGGACGCGCCGAGGACACCGCCGGGAACGTCTTGGCGATAGGGGAGGCGGTCTTCGAGACTTGCGCAGGCTGTCACGGCGCCAACGGCGAAGGGGGAGTCGGACCGGCGCTTGCAACCGTGCTCTCCACCTTTTCCAGTTGTCCCGATCACATCGAGTGGGTGACACTGGCAACCGGCGGCTTCCAGGAGGCCGGGATAGAGACATATGGGGATCTGGCCGCGACCGTGGGCGGAGGAGGATTCATGCCCGGATTCGCCACCAGCAACACCGCCGAAGAGATCGCCGCCGTAGTGGCGTTCGAACGGATCCGCTTCGGCGGGGCCGACCCTGACCAGACTCTGATCGAATGCGGCCTTGTCGAGGGTGAAGAGGAGCAGGAGCCCGAAGGGGCCGGACCGGAGGAAGAGGCGGCGGAAGAGCCTGCAGCCTAGCTGTCCTTCCCACAGAGGTGGG
>JAAXHN010000179.1:0-356 GCA_012270885.1 Acidimicrobiia bacterium
CCCATTCGGGTCCGACCACCGGCGGCGCCGTCGGGTACGAGGATGACCGCTCTGTGGAGGCGGTATGCCGCCAGGCGCAGACACTCATCGACGCTGCGGTGGCCGAGAACCCGAACGTGATCCCGCTCCTGCATGGGGGGAGGCTGGCAACGCCTGCCGAAGTACGGCAGGCGCTGGTTCTGACCTCCGCGGTCGGCTTCGTCGGGGCCTCGAGCATCGAACGGATCCCGGTGGAGCGGGCGATCCGGTCCGTCGTACGCGAGTTCAGGAGTCTTCCGACCGCCTAGCTCGCTTTGTTCGATGCTGGGCCGGCTGTCAAGGAGGGTACTTAAAAACCCCGTGCAAAGGGGTTCGCC
>JAAXHN010000179.1:386-3700 GCA_012270885.1 Acidimicrobiia bacterium
CGCCCGCTAGCCACAAGCTTCAGACCCGAGTTTGGCGGGTGTTTTATGTTTTGCCTGGTCAGGGGGGGTTTGGGGGTGGGGTGTTTCCACTACATGGGTGGTGTGGGGGCCGGTGTGTCGGGACGGAGTGGGGTTAGGTGATGGTGGCTTTGTTCCAGGTGTGGGTGTCTGCTCCGATGGCGGTGAGGGTTCGGTTTTGTAGGGGGGTCTGCCGGGTGGTGAGTGTGATTCGGCGGCTGTGGGCGGTGAGTTGGTGCCGGCGGATGCGGTTGAGGTCGCGTAGGGCTCGGGCGGCGGTGAGGTGTTGGTCTCCGAGGTCGGGGTCGCGGACGTCAGCTGCTGCGAGGGCGTGGTTGATGAGGGTTTCGATTAGGGCAGCGTAGACGCAGACAGCGACATGTCCGCGGACTCGTTGTTCGGTCCAGTGCCGTATGGGACGGAGACGTAGGAAGTCTTTGAGGACCCGGAAGCGGGCTTCGACGGCTTGCAGTTGGTGGTAGTAGTCCACGACTCGGGTGGTGTCGGCTTGGGTGGGTGTTAGGCTGGTGGCTAGCACGTAGCGGCCGGCGAGGAGTTCTTCGTATGTGTGGGCGTCTTCGTTGTAGTGGAAGACGAACCGGCCTTCTGCGATCTCGACATCGAAGAGCCGCCCGACACCGCCGACGCCGAGGATACGTTGGGCGGCTGCCCCTATTTTGGCGGGGTCTTTCAGCCGGCCGGCACGGACGCGGTCCTCCAACGTCTGGAGTTTGGCTTCGGCGGCGGCGACGATCTGGGCTGTGCGGGCGGTGTCACGACGGGCGCGGGTGTCGGAGTGGACCACAACGGTGCGGGTGCCGTCGTCGAGGCGGATATCGGCGGCGCGGCAGCCACGCTGGGGGATCTCAACCCAGGCGGTGTCTTCGTCGATGGCCGCAAGGGCCTGTGCGGTGTGGGCGTCGCGGCGCAGCTTTGTGGCCAATAGGTGATCGAAGCCGGCTTCGGCGACCGCTTCTATGTTGGCTGCCGACATCAGGCCCCGGTCGGCGACCACACAGATCCGGCCCACCGCGAACCGCTCGGTGAGGTCGGCGAGGACGGCCGGTAGGGTGGTGACGTCGTTGGTGTTCCCCGCAAACACCCGATGAGCGATCGGGATCCCGTCGGAGGTGCATAGGAGACCGATCACTATCTGGGGCCGGTCGGAGCGACGGTCCCGCGAGTACCCGAACACCCGGGAGGGAAACCTCCCCGACGGGCGGGTCGAACCCTCAAAATACGTGGACGTGAGGTCGTAGCAAACCAGCCTCAGGTCCAGGTTCGTCAGATCACACAACCGCCCATACAGATACGTCTCGGTGTCGTCCGCAACGGCGGCGACCGCGTCCAGAGCCCGGTAGTACTGGTCGAGGGACGGATGTGACCAGCCGTCGGGCATCACCACATCAGAAACCGTCCACTCAACCAGTCGCCGCTTCGAGCACGGCGCCACCAGCCGGTTCGCGACCATCGCGAACACCGCATCCCCCAGAGCCTTCGCGCCCCGCCTCGCACCGACCTGAGCGAACCACTTGTCTAGGCCCAACCGCTGCCACACCGCCCAGATCGCTGCTACCGCTCCCACCGCAGGCGCTCCTTCAGCTGCCAACGTCTCGACATCGACCCGTTCGCGCCCCAGATGACGTTCCAGGGCAGCGACGATGCGTTCCAGCTGGCCGGACTCGCGCAAAGCGGTCACCTCCCCCAGCCGTAGCAGGGTCCGATGCCCGACCTTGGGGCCGTCGCGGACGGACTCCACCAAAGACAAATACTCGTACACTTTGTCGCCCCTGCGACGGCGGGTCGTCTTCACGAACATACCCAGAACAATACCATTAACAGCCCGATCCATCAACCATATGTCGCCCCTACAAATCCCCACCCGAACAGTGCCCACCACCACAAAACCCCACCACAGCGGCCTCCCCGCACCAACAAACCCCTCCAACCCGCCAAACTCGGGCCAGACCAGGTATTGCCGACGGCAAACCCCCGCAAGATTCGTTTTTTCAGTACCCTCCTACAGAACGGTGGAACCGGCGGTTGTGCAACGACTGGTCAATCGTCGAGTCGCCTCTGTACGGGTTCGTTCAGCTTCTCCATGCTGACCCTGACCCGGGCTAACCGACCGCGGAAGGGAAACGGCGCCCGATAGCATGTCGACACAGGAGACAGCGAGTTGCGCCCCACGTCCATGCCGCTCATGGCGAGGAACTCCAGTACCTGCGGGAAGTGGCGCCACTCGCCGGTCCGGTGGTTGGCAAAGAGCCGTCCCCTGCCGGTCCTGCCGGGTCCCAGTTCGAACTCGAATCCCAGGAGGGCGTGTTCGATCTCAGGAATTAGAGTTCGATCGAGATCGGCACGCCCGTTGCTCCGTTGTACTCGTATACGAGCTTGCCATCCTGCGTATAGAGCACGAACCCGCTGCTGGAGTTGCCGTAGGCGACGATGACTCCCTCGAAGGGCGCAGAGGCGAGCGCCTCGATCCGATGGGAGCCGTGCTCGAAGGGGGGAGCAGCGATAGGATCGCAGTGACTCACCGGGGGGTAGTAGTCATACCTCGTGCGAACGTTGCTGTCTCCCGGTCGTGGCCAGGTTCGACGAAACAATTCGAAGCGGCGGTCATCCAGCGGTAGGACGTCGTATTTGCCGGCTTCGTGCCACCAAGCGTCGATCAGGGTCCGGAGAAGCTCAGGCTCGGATGAGGATCGGTTGACGGATTCGGAGAAATCCGAGTCGAGATCGTACAGCTCCCATTCGGTGTCCTGGTAGGGATCTCCTTTGGTGTGGTGGGTGACGGCTTTCCAACCATCGGCCCAGATGCCGCGGTGACCGAACATCTCGAAGTATTGGCGCTTCTTTTCCGTCGGCGAGTCCGGGTTCTCGAAGGTGTGGTCGAATCCGGTTCCATGGATCGGCATCTGCGGGCTGCCGCGGTACGTCCGGGGCGCCTCGATGGCCAAGGCGTTGTAGATGGTGGGCGCGATGTCGGTGACGTGGACGAACTGGTGCAGGATCCGCCCTGGGGAGTCGAGTCTGCCCGGCCAGGAGACGATGAGGGGATCCCTCACGCCACCCCCATGGGTATGAGTCTTGTACCACTTGCACGGCGTGTTCCCAGCCTGCGCCCACCCCTCCGCATAGGCATTGTCGGACTCCGGACCGCCCACGGTATCGAAAGCGGCCCTCAGCTGGTCCATCGTCGGCTTCATGCTGTTGAAGTTGAGCACCCGAGTCGGGATTCCGAGTCGCCCCCCTTCGGCCGATGCCCCGTTGTCCGAAAGGATGATGGTCAG
>JAAXHN010000180.1:0-1397 GCA_012270885.1 Acidimicrobiia bacterium
TGGAAGTGAGCGACCCCCCCTTTTTCCTGCCCGGTGCGGGCGCGGGGGTGTGGCGCAATTTACATCTGCGCCACACCCCCTGGGGGGGTCGCTCACTTCCCAAAATATCCCTGCGGGAAGGCCCCGGAGAAGAATCCGGAAGACCTGTTAGGGCTCTGCCAAGCCTCCATCCTCGACACGCGGTGCAGGATCCAGGCATGACCACAGGCGACACGTGCCACTGGGGTCCGCAGGTGCAGGTGGATTTTCGGCGTCCTCTTGGACGAGGAGGTGGACCGAACCCCGGAAGGTCTGAACTCGGAACGGCAGGTGGAGGTCCGCGTCGGGGTCCGCTCCAGGACCAGCCCCCGGTCCAGGGCCTGGGCAGCGAGGCGGCCGGTGCGGGTGGTGGTCCGGCCGTCGAGAGCCGCCTCCACGCCGTGGCGGCACCGGAGCAGGCGGCGGACGAAGCGCAGGGCGCGGTTTCTCCGGCAACCCGGAACGGATGACGGACCGGGGGAACCTATCCCCCCAGACCCCCCAGTGGCGCCAGAACCCCTGGCGGCTCACCTTGCCGCCAGTGAACCGGGCGCTTCTGTTCGTCGCGCGTCCCATGAGAATGGGACCCTCGCGCGGTCTCCTCGGGCAACCCGCCGGGAGTGAGACATCGGCCCGTTTCCGGAAGTCCTGGCCCAACGGACCCGGTCGGCTCCGAATGGAGGTCCCAATTTCCGGAGCGCGCAGGCTCTTGAAACCTGGGAGTCGAGGCGAGAAACTTGTCCCTGGAGTCCACGGACCTCCAATAGGGTCGAATGGAATCCCGTTCAAAAGGTGGGATGTAATGAGGGACGCGTCTCGGGAGAATAGATCCTAACTCCTGTATTATCAACACTTAGAAGATCACCGTTGTGTAGTCCCCCCTCCACCCCCCCTGTCGGCGACAAGAAAGTCGCCGCTCCACCTCCCTTTAGCGGCGAGGATTTCGGCGCTCCTGGAAGGCTAGGCGGTAGGCGGAGATGCGGAAGCGGAAAAGGTGGCGGCAGAATTCGAGGTCGCCGGTCTTGCGGGTGGTTCGGATGCGGCGGCGTTTGCGGAGCATCGGGCCGGCTCCGGCGAGGGCGTCCCGGTAGGCCCGGAGCTGGACCCGGAGCAGGAGCCACAGGGAGCCTTCCCGGCGGAAGTTGCCGGCGGGTCCGCGGCGGAGCAGGGCGGCGCAGAGGTTCCAGGCCAGACGATAGATGGAGAAGAAGGGGTTCAGGAGCAGGAGGGGGAGGGGGAAGTTCTTGAGCGCCAGCCAGAGCCGGTTCCGCTCCACCCAGTAGATCTTCCGGGGCGAGTAGGGGCCCAGCGTCGAGGAGTGGTGGTGGTGCACCACCGCCCCGGGCACGTAGAGGCAGCGCCAGCCCAGCCAGCGGGCC
>JAAXHN010000180.1:1433-1885 GCA_012270885.1 Acidimicrobiia bacterium
TAGAGGGCGGCGCAGCCGTCGGCCGCGAGGACCTCCTGAGCGCCGTCGTACTGGCCCCGGTCCCGCTCGCCGGTTCCCCGGCCCCGGTTCTGGCCGTCCGGGAAAATGAGATGCCCCGCCTTGTCGATGACGTCCGACCCGTGGAAGAGGATCTTGGAGGCGCACATGCCGACATCGGGAGAGGCGGCGGCCCCGGACGCGAGTTGCTCGATCCAATCGGGTGACGCCACGGCGTCGTTGTTCAGCAGGGCCACCAGTTCGCCCCGGGCCCGGCGGACCCCCAGGTTGACGGCGGCGGCGAAACCCCGGTTTTCGGTGAGGGCCAGAAGCCGTATTCCGCGGTCCGCAAAAGAGGAGGCGACATCCGTGCTGTGGTCCCGGGATCCGTTGTCGACCACCAGGATTTCCAGACGGGGCCAGGTCTGGTCCAGGAGAGATTTCAGGCAGGCGCG
>JAAXHN010000181.1 GCA_012270885.1 Acidimicrobiia bacterium
ATGAAGCGAGTGGCGTCGTTGTACGAAGACCTGATCGGCACCCGCGAAGAACTCACCCGGTGTGTCGAGGAGTTGCGGAACTGGCAGGAGGAAAACCGCGTCTGGCGCGCGAGGGTGCAGGAGGAGATTCAGGCGGCGGTGAAGGACGTGGAGCGACTAGGCCGGGCGGTGAAGAAGCAGCGGGAAGAGATTGAAGGGCTCGCCCGTGAGGCGCGGGCGCGGTGGGGCCTGGCGTACATCTTCTTCACCCTCGTCGTAACGATGACATCGTTGTTGTTGCTGAGGGCCTGGACCTGGCTGTTTCCCCGGTGATGAGCCTCAGTGAGAGCTGCGACCCCGCCCGCCGCGCTGGCGGGTGAGGGACGTCTCCCAAGGGCCTATACCTACCCCTTACCCCACCTTTTCAGGCCAACATAGGCCGTCTACGGGGGCCGGCTTTTCTCGGATCGGGCCGAAATCGCCCTTGAGACCTCGAGGCACACCGATTCCGGCCTGGATCCGCTGGACCACAAGGAGGGAGAGACCGGGAGAGGCCCGGAGACGGGAAATCTCAGGCGGGTGGAGGGCCGCACCGCCGTTGTGGTCGGACCTGTGTGGGAGACTCGGGCCGCCATACACATGAACAGCCGTCCCTATACACGAAACCCCGCCGGATGGAAGGGCGGGGTTTCTGTAGACCTTCGCAGTTGGCCCTGCAAGGTGGACGGCCTCGGCATCACACCTGCCGAATGCACAGAAAATCTACCCTAACCCCCCGACGAAAGACAACCCCGAGGCCGCCGCTCCGGGCCGCTGACGGGTGCAGGACTGTGCGCCCGGGGCCTTCTCCGGACCGCGACTGGCGGTCCGGCATTGTGTCGGCCCTGGTTGCGGAGCAGCCGTCAGTGGCGGTCCTCGCTCGGGATTACCGATCCGTTCCCTGCTATCGGAAGCGGTCGTGGTGGCTGGACACGTCGCCGCCGGCGCAATCCCGCCGCGCCGTGAAGCGCTGGCACGGCCACGTGGCGGATCTCTGGGCGCGGAACGTGGCCATCGCCGCCTGGTGCGCCCTCGGGGCCACCCAGTCCCATGTAGGGGCCAAGTACGGCCTCACCCGCCAGCGCGTGGGGCAGATCGTTAGGGAGTTCGAATGGGTGCAAGAGGCGGTCCAAAATCGGGTTCGGAGCCTCGAGGATTCCCGTGGGGGGGAAGGGGGAAAGTGCCAATCTTCTCTTAGGGGTGAGGGGGGGTCCCGTTCTTTGGTTTTAGAGTCTCTAGATAGGTGTTCCGGCGAATTTCGGCCGCTTTCGCGGCCCGAACGGGCGCGCTGGCGGCGAGTGTGCGACCGGAGGGGGGCGGGATCGAGGCGGCGGCCGCCGGGATGTGCACCACTAGGGACGCTGCTGGGGGCGCTGACCGCCTCACTGGCCTCGACCGGCGCTTTCGGTGCCCCTCCGAGGGGGGAAAGTGCCAGTTTTCCGCCTTTGGTGAGGGGGGGGAAAGTGCCAGTTGGCGCGATCCCGGCGCTGGGGGAAAATGCCAGTTCAGGTTCGGCCCCCCGAGGGGGGAAAATGCCAGTTCGCCGGAGGCCAGGACCCGCCTTGACGGTGGAGGCCATCGCCCGGCGCTGGCGGGTTCGAGGTGGAGCGGTCTGGGAGCAACGCGGCTTGGCGTTCCTGCGCCCGGTCCGGCCCCC
>JAAXHN010000182.1 GCA_012270885.1 Acidimicrobiia bacterium
GGCTGGCAGGCGACGGTGAGCGACCGTGACAACTACCTGCACACCCTGCCCATGTTCCACTGCAACGGCTGGGGGATGCCCTATGCCCTGGTCGGCATGGGCGCCAAGCAGGTGGTGCTCCGCAACGTGGACGGCGCCGAGATCCTGCGCCGGGTGGACGAACACGGCATAACGATCATGTGCGGTGCGCCCGCGGTGGTGGCGGCCATCCTGGACGCGGCCGCCGAATGGGATGGACCCATCCCGGGTGCGGGCCGTACCAGGATCGTGGTGGCCGGCGCTCCGCCGCCCACCCGCACCATCGAGCGGGTGGAGGCGGAACTGGGCTGGGAGTTCATCCAAATCTATGGCCTGACCGAGACCGCGCCGTTCCTCACCATGAACCGTCGACGAGCCGAGTGGGACCACCTGTCCCCGGAGGAGAGGGCCCGCAAGCTGGCCCGCCAGGGTGTGCCCGGCCTGGGCGTGCGCATGGCCGTGAGCGCCAGCGGGGAGTTTCTGGCCCGTACCAATCATGTGCTCGAGGGTTACTGGGAGCAGCCCGACGCAACCGCGGAGGCAATTGTGGACGGCTGGTTCCACACCGGAGACGGCGGTTACACCGATGATGAGGGCTACTACACCATCACCGACCGCAAGAAGGACGTCATCATCTCCGGTGGCGAGAACGTGTCTTCCATCGAAGTGGAGGACACCCTGTTCTCTCATCCTGCGGTGGCCGAAGTGGCCGTCATCGGGGTTCCCGACGCCAAGTGGGGCGAGACGGTCAAGGCGCTGGTTGTGCTGGCCCCGGATGCCGATGTGACGGCCCAGGATCTCATCGACCACTGCCGCGAACGGATCGCCCACTACAAGTGTCCGACCTCGGTAGAGATGCGGACGGAACTGGCTCGGACCGCCACCGGCAAACTCCAGAAGTTCAAACTGCGCGCCCCCTACTGGGAGGGCATGGAGAAGGCGGTCAACTAGCTTCAACCCGGTGGGGTGCCGCTGGTTTGGCACATCATGATGGCAATTGTTGTTATCATTGGTGGCCATGATCCGAACCCAGATTTCCATCACAGAGGAACAGGCGGCGCGCTTGCGTGATCTCGCCAGGGAGCGGAATGTTTCACAGGCTTCTCTCATGCGCGAAGCGTTGGAGGTTCTGCTCGCCGAGGATGATCTCTCCCAGCGGGTGCGAAGGGCGCGGCGTCCGGTCGGTGTCTATCGGTCAGGACACTCTAGAACCGCGGTCCAACATGATGAGGCTCTGGACGACGCCTTCTCGGCATGAGCGCCGCCGTACTGATCGACACCTCTGCTCTGTTCGCGTTGTTGGACCGCGATGACGCCGTCCACGAAGACGCCGCCGCGGGTTGGGATCGATTGCTCGAAGGGATTGCGGATGGGAACTTCGGGGCTCTGACCCACCACGGAGTGGTTGTCGAGAGCAGCGCACTTGTCCAGCGGCGGCTCGGAATGTCGGCGCTCCGGGATCTTCATTACGGTCTTCTGGAGGTGATACAGGTGGTTCGGCCTGATGAGGCATTGCATAACAGGGCGGTCAGCGCAATGCTCGCAGCCGGTCGCCGAGGTGTCTCACTGGTGGATTGGACTTCTTTCGAGCTGATGCGAGAGCGTTCCGTGGAGTTGGCCTTGGCATTTGACAGGGACTTCGTTGACCAAGGCTTCACCCTGTTCCGTTGACATCACCCCTGCATGCGGGGGAGGCCCGGGTCTACCCGGGGTCCGAACGAAGCGCTCCCTGTTTGTCTCAATCCACGTCCGGGTTCCCGTGTACCTGACGGGATGTTTCCCCTGATTGAGAGCGGCGGTTAGTCAGTCGTAGAACTGGGGGAGACCGCTGGCGGTGGCGAATCCTCCGTCGGCGACCAGGGTGGACCCGGTGACGTGCGAGAAGTCATCGGAGCAGTAGGCAAGGATCAGGCGGGCCAACTCGTCGGGTCCGAACAGACGTCCCAGGGGTGTCATCCCGATGATGGCTTTCTCCCGGTCCGAGCCGGGGGCCATGTTCTTGCGGACGATGGGAGTGTTCACCACCCCCGGGCTCACGGCTATCACCCTGATCTGGTCGGCAGCCCATTCGAGCGCCAGCACCTGGGTGAGCGACTCCACTCCTGCCTTGGCGGCGCAGTAGTTGGCGTGAAGGGCGCAAGATCGTTGCGCGGCCATGGATGCGATGTTCATCACCACTGCTCCCTGCGCCTGGCAGAGGTTGGGATAAAAGGCCTGGGACGTCATGAATGTCCCCGTCAGGCAGACATCCAGCACGCTCTGCCACTGGTCCACGGTCATCTCAGCCGCCGGGGCGCGGTCGCCGAATCCGGCGCCGTTGATCAGCAGTCTGACTGGTCCGGTGACCTCTGCCACCTTGCCCAGCGCTTCCCGGTCCCGCACGTCGGCCATATGCCAGGAGACGTATTCGAGCCCCTCAGGCGGATCAACCACATCGATCCCGGTGATCTTCCACCCTCGTTCATGGAGCAGGCGCACGCAAGACGAGCCGATCGCGCCCGAGGCGCCGGTCACCACCGCATGAGGGGTCGACATCAAGCCCGAGGGTAATAGCCGATCTGGCTTGCAGCTATCTCGGTGCCTATCAACTCTCGACGATCTCGGAGATATCGCATCCGTAGATCTCACGCAGCAATTTCAGGAAGTCGAGAAGGGGAGGGCTGTAGTGCTGAGCCCGGCGTACCAGCACATGGGTGGGCAGATGAACATGCTGGTCGCCCTTCAACTCGATATACCGAAGGGATCCCTGCTCGATTTCGGCGAGAATGGCGCTGTGGGGTAGAAAGGAGATGCCCAGCCCCAGGGCCACCATGCGCTTGGTGGCTTCGATGTTGTCGAGCATCGTCTCGATCTGGGGCACGATCCCCGCTTCGCGGCAGGCTTGGTTGATCAACAGGAAATACGTGGAACTTGGGTCGTAGAGAATGAGAGGTTGGCGGGCAACCTCCGATATGTAGGCATGTCCCCTCCTTGCGAAAGGATGATCGGGGTAGGTGGCGAGCACGATCGGCTCGTCGTACAGGTGTATTGAGAGGACATCGGGATGGTAAAGACCTCTTGACAGGCCGATGTCCACCACGCCGTTCGCCACCATCTCGATCACATCGGAAGACCTTCCGGTACGTATGCGAGCCGAGACCTGTGGAAAGCGTTGCTGGAAGCGCTCCAGGGTCGGGGGGAGTATGTAGGTGCCGATGATCCGGGCCGAGCCGATGGTGATGGTCTTTCTCTGGGTTTCCTGCCTATTGCGGACAGCTTCGGTCCCCAGGTCGAGCGTTTCCAGCGCCTGCTCGACAAACGGCCGGAAAGCCTCACCTGCATCAGTCAGCCTCACACCCCTCCCCAGGCGATGGAATAACGGAGCCCGCAGCTCCCGCTCGAGGGCCCTGATCCTCCCGCTCAGCGATGGCTGGCTCACATACAAGGCTCTGGCGGCACTGCGAAAGCTGCCCGACTTGGCCGCTTCGAGAAATGATTGGAGCTGCATCAGTTCCACTTGGACTCCTACGGTGAAGCGATAGGTATACCTTATCACACTTATACGAAAAAAGCCTCTAGTCCTATCACTCGGTTAGGTACACACTTTCTTTTGTGTTGACCATCAGTACCTGTAATGCGTCTCCGGGCGCCCCAGACGATGGGCGGCGCTCACTCCAAGACAGTTAAACCGGCTACGCCAAAGGAGGACGAGGATCATGTCGATCAATGGCCACAACGGGCTCTCGGCCGTAGTGGGAGACCTTCAGATGCGCTGGGATCTCGATGAACGGTGGAAAGGCATTGCGCGTCCCTACTCCACTGCAGACGTGCTGGCGCTGCGCGGCTCGCTCAAGATCGAACACACCCTCGCTGGGGCCGGAGCGGAGCGGCTCTGGGGTCTGCTCCACGCCGAGCCCCTGACTCGCACGTTCGGAGCTCTGACCGGCTCCCAGGCCGTGCAGATGGTCAAAGCGGGACTGAAAGCCATCTACGTGAGCGGCTGGCAGGTGGCAGCCGATGCCAACCTCGCCGGACAGACCTATCCGGATCAGAGTCTGTATCCCTCGGACAGCACGCCCAGACTGGTCAAGCGGATCAATAACGCCTTGATCCGGGCCGATCAGATCGCCCACATGAACGGTGAGCGCGGAATCCATTGGCTAGCGCCGATCGTCGCCGATGCGGAGGCCGGTTTCGGCGGTCCCATCCACAGCTTCGAGTTGACCAAGTCAATGATCGAAGCCGGTGCGGCAGGGGTTCACTTCGAGGATCAGCTGGCTTCGGAGAAGAAGTGCGGGCACATGGGTGGCAAGGTCCTGGTGCCTACCTCCCAGTTCATCCGTACCCTGACCTCCGCCCGGCTGGCGGCTGACGTGCTGGAGGTCCCCACTGTCTTGATCGCCCGGACCGATGCCCGAGACGCCAATCTGTTGATGAGCGACATCGATGAGCGGGATCGCCGGTTCCTCACCGGAGAGCGAACCCCCGAGGGATACCATGTGGTGCGCGGCGGAATGGAGGCAGCCACCGCACGGGCCTTGGCTTACGCTCCCTACGCTGACATTCTGTGGTGCGAGACTTCGGAACCGGACCTCAATGAGGCGGCGCGTTTCGCGGAGGCGGTCCATGCGAGGTTCCCCGGGAAGCTGCTGGCCTACAATTGCTCGCCGTCGTTCAACTGGAAGCAGCACCTCAGCGACCGCGAGATTGCCCGATTCCAGGACGAACTGGCTGCGATGGGATACCGGTTCCAGTTCATCACACTGGCCGGATGGCATGTGGTCAATCACCACACCTTCGAGTTGGCGCGAGCTTACGGCGCGGAAGGCATGGCTGCCTACAGCCGGCTTCAGAACCGGGAGTTTGCCTCCGAGGTTCACGGCTACACCGCCACCCGGCACCAGGCGGAAGTCGGAGCGGGCTACTTCGACCGGGTCCTGGAAGTGGTGACCGGCGGCGCGGCATCCACCCTCGCACTGGCGGGGTCCACCGAGGTGACGCAGTTCGTCTGAAAAAGGGGCAGGGAGGGTATCAGACCTCGATGTCGGAGTGTTCTTCGAATCGGCCGAGCCTCTGGTCGATCTGGGCGAACCGCTAGTCCATTCTTCGGATTTCGGTGGCTAATGCGCGTATTTCCGTTCTCAGTTCGGCGGCCACGGTGTCGAGTCGGGCTTGGAAATGGATGTTTGGTTCGCCACAGCAGGCCGATGGTGAACAACTGAGTGAGGGCCAAAACCGAGCAGGGTGATGGTGACCTTCATGCCCGACATTATATACAGCCCTTTCATGTTGTGAAATATCGTTCTACAACATGTCGGATTCCACGGGGGATTACTAGCTCATTTGGAGGGTGTTTTTCACGTCTCGTGCAGTGACCGGTCATCGACCCGGCCACCTACGTCCTCCGCTAATCTCTGCCTGGATGAGTGTGACCGGAAGCCCTTCAGTTATTGATCACGAGTACGTAGGCCTTGTGGAAAAGGTGGTCAGCGAGGAGGACTTCTTCGGCAGGGCCGCCCGGAACGACCGGGAATCTCGTTATCCGTTCGAGAACATGGCGGCCCTGAAGTCGGTCGGGGTGCCTTCTATGGCGATCCATCCGCAGTTTGGAGGGCCGGGCCACAACATCGCCACCCGCACCAAGGTGGCGGAGGTGATTGGCTACGGCGATCCGGTGTCTGCTGCGTGCACCAACATGCACTGGTCGGCTCTCGATCTGATCGGCCCGTATGCCTTTGGTGACCCGAACATGGC
>JAAXHN010000183.1 GCA_012270885.1 Acidimicrobiia bacterium
AGTCCATCCGAGCAGCTAATCCCTCGCAGATCGGCCAGCCCTCCGATGTACAGGAGCGACTCGGAACTGGGTAGCTGACCGGTCATGCGTTGAATCATCACGTCGGTTCCGCCGGCCAACACCCGGAGATCCTCTCCCCCATCCGACAGCAACCGGAGGGCCTCTTCCACCGTGTCCGGCGCCAGGAATGTCATCGATCGTCACCTCAGGAAATTCGGTTCCCGAAGTCTACATAAGAGCGAGAATTTGGCTCCGCCACCGCACCGGCTTTCTGCATTTGACCTGGTAGGATGCGGAAAATGGCCGCCCAACTACGTATCTACGACCTCCATCCCGACACCTGGCAGGAGTTCGCCCGGAAGGTGAATGAAGAAATCGTGCCGATCCGCTTGGATCACGGTTTCAGGCTCGACGGCCCGTGGCTGGTGGAGGAGACCTGCCAGTACGTCTGGATAGTGCACTACGACGGTGACCTGTCATTCGCAGAAGCCGAGGAGCTATATGAGGCCGATCCTCGATGGGCCGACCTGTCCTTCGATCCGATGGACTACATCGCAGGCGAGGACCTGAGGATGCTGACCCCCCAACCACGGCCCTTCTGAGAACGACAGGACCAATCCCGCGCGTAGACTGACAGGGTCGGGTGGTGTCTCGCCAACGGGAACAGTTGCAAAATGTGGAATGTAACCGAGAAAGATCTCACTCCCGCGGCGATCGGGGCGGCCATCCTCGGCACCGGCGGCGGGGGAAACCCCTACCTGGGACGGTTGCGAGCCCGTGCAGAGTTGCGCGCCGGCAGGAAGATCGAGGTCATCGACCCCTCCGAGATTGCCGACGACGATCTGCTGGTGGCGGTGGGAGGCATGGGCTCTCCCGTAGTTGCATACGAGAAGGTGGCGGGAGGGAACGAGGAGACCGACGCGGTCCGGGCGCTGGAGCGCCACCTGGGCCGGAAATTCACCGCCATCGCCCCCTTCGAGATGGGCGGGGGGAACTCGATGGTGCCGCTGGTGGTCGGGGCCCGCCTCCGCATCCCGGTGGTGGACGGCGACGGGATGGGAAGGGCCTTCCCCGAGCTGCAGATGATCACCTACCTCATCTACGGAGGATCGCCGTTCCCGGCCGCCCTGGCCGACGAGCGGGGCAACCGCATCGTGTTGGACCGGGTCCTGGACGCCCACTGGCTGGAGAGAATCATGCGGTCGGTCACCATCGACATGGGGGGTCACGCCGGCCTTGCCAACGCGGTGATGGACGGGGCCTTCTGCCGCAGATTCAT
>JAAXHN010000184.1 GCA_012270885.1 Acidimicrobiia bacterium
CTGCACTGCCGATCCGGGAGGGAATACAGGGGGGGCGCTCCCGTCCACCTCCGATTTCCCCGAGCGCCACGGCGGAGCCGGGAATATGGCCGTAACTCATTGAGAGAAAATGAGATCGGGAGGGCGGATTTGTGAATCGCCGGGACCGCCATCTGTGAATCCGCCCGGCGTATCCCATTCACACTCCCGGATCGGCACGCCCCCCCTTTGCGCCCCGGCGAAACGAGTCCTCGTCAACTTGTAATCGGGCCACGTTGCCGTGTACCGGGTCTTATTGCTATGCTCCGTCCCAAAAAGGGAAGTCGACCTTGACGCAAAGATTTGCCGCCTGCCTTCTGATTGTCGTGGGATCGGCGACGCTGCTGGCGGCGCGCGAGCCGGACCGAGTTGACCGGTCGCCGCAGACTATCATCGGGGGGACCCCCACCGACAGTTATCAGCACCCCGCCGTGGTCTACCTGGATGCGAGCGGGTGGTTCTGCACCGGGTCGCTGATCGACGAACTGGTCGTCCTGACCGCCGCGCATTGCGTGGTGGACGGCGACGGCTCGGTGGAGAACCCAGCGGCCATTGTGGTGGAACGAGGTTACCCGGAGGCCTACCAGAAGCTGGCCCGCGGGACCGTGGAAGAGGTCCTCGTGCACCCCGATTACGCCTGGCGCGGAGCCGGCTTCATCAACGACGTGGCGCTCCTCCGGCTCCGGTCGGGGTTCCCGGCCGAGATCGAGGCCATGGAGGTTGCCGACCCCAAGAAGGAGGCGGAGATCTTCGCAGATCCCCCCACTCGCGCCGTCGCCGTTGGCTGGGGGCGAAAAGAAGGGGACGCCTGGAGCGACGATCTCCGGGAGGTGTCGGACACAGCGTGGCTCCCCGGAGAGTGCCGCGACCGGTTTTCGATCCAGAACGAGAACGAGGTCGCCCACGACCGCACGATCTGCTTTGGCCGGACCGATCGGCGGACCAACTCGGGAGACAGCGGAGGTCCGCTGGTGGTCCAAAGGGAGGGCCGGTGGATCCAGGTTGGCATAGCGTCCATGCTGGGGCACCTTCCTGGCGGCAACTCCCTCTCCGTTCACACCCGCGTGGCCTCCGTCGTGGATTGGATCGTTGCCACTGCGGCCCCCAAGGCACCCGTCGGAGCAGCGGGCTTTTCAGTGACTCCGGACGCAGTTCGGCTGGGGGAGTGCTACACGCTCCGGGTGGAGGGCGCCGCGGGCCTGACGCTGGACCTTCGTTTCAGCCACGAGGGAGCGGCCCGTACCGTTCAGGGCTGGCCAACCCTGGACGGCGCCGGGGAGGCGCGCGCCTGCCCGACCGAAGCGAGCCAGTTGGGGCGCTACGAATTCACGTCATACAAGGACACGCAGGCCAGCGAATGGCTCCCCGCCAGCGCGGTTCTGGACGTGCTCGAAGCTCTGGACGACACGGATTTCAGCAGCGAGGACGGAACCTACCGGGGGCAGGTCTCCGGGCTGGCGGGCCGGGCGGTGTACACCGACGTTCAGGTGACGCTCACCGGAGCCGGTGTGTTGAGGATCACCCGCCCGGATGCAGGCGGGGAGTTCGAATTCCAAGGCTTGGGCGACGGGGCCTATGCCGTCAAGACCGGCAAACCAGGGTACAGGGCCTCTCCGGCGCGCTCTTTCTCCGTGACCGACGGCGGCCAGGTTCGGGTTGGCGCGGCGGACCGCACCCTTCGTCTGGAAGCGCTGGATCCGAACACCTTCGTCTATCACTGGGAAGAGGATCAGAGCACCGCCGGGTACGAGTACCAGGCCCACGTCAACGAGCCCATCGAAGTCGAAATTCTCGGCAAGGAAGCGGCCCCGGCAGACCACTCCTCAGCCGATCAGCTGCTCCACGACTACAACATCACGCTGATGGATGAGGGCGACAGCGCCTGGACGCAGGAGCACGCCTACCGCCTCTGGCAGACGATGGAGTCGATCCCCCAGCGAAAACGCGATTCGTACCGCAAGCAGGACCTGTCCCCGAGCCAGTGGTTCCTCGTTCCGGAGCACCTCGAGGACGACATCCAGGTGGAAACCGCTCCGGACGGAACCCGGACCGTTTCGATTTCGGCGGAGACGTTCGTCTACGCCACCCCCCGGATTGCACAGGTGGAGGGGAAGCGGGGGCGATACTACTCGAAGCGCCTGCATCACGCCGGGGTGCGGTTCGTCACGGACGACGGTCACGATGAGGAGGCCTACGAGAAGATCCTGCAAGAACGGTTCGGGGTGACGACACGAGTCACCGATCACACGACGTACCGTGACTTGACCGCCTCCACGACGCGGGAGCCCGCTTGGCGTTTCCAGGAATTCCACGCCGAGGAGATCGTCCAGATCATCAACACCTTCGAGGAGATGCCCGCCGGAATGCGGAAGGTCGCCGGGCTGAAGTACCTGGTGAGGCGTGGGGACGGATACGATCACCCCCTGTATCCAGGGGCTCCTGCCGTCGCCTGGACCGGACCCGGCTACATCGAGTTCATGGAAAAGGCGTTCAAAATGTCCTCCATTCAGTACGTTCACCGCCTGATCCTTCACGAGAAGGCGCATTTCCTCTGGGCGCACCTGTTCGACGACCAGTTGCGGGAAGACTGGATCGAACTGGGGGGATGGTACGAGAACCCGGACGACCCGGAAGGTTGGTCCACCACCAAGCAGACGGAGTTCGTCAGCGCCTACGCTCACGGAAAGAACCCCAACGAGGACATGGCCGAGTCCATCGCGTACTTCGTCGTCAACCCAGACAAGCTGCGCTCCCGCTCGCCTGGCAAGTACGAGTTCGTGCGCGACCGCATCATGCAGGGCAGTTTCTACATCTCGAAGATCCGAGAGGACCTGACGTTCGAGGTTTACAACCTCTACCCAGACTACGTGTATCCGGGGAAGATCCGCCGGGTGGATATCGAAGTAAAGGGCGCCCCGGAAGAGGACAAGGAGGTCCGGATCGAGATTGAACTGCATGCGCTGGACGGGGAGTTGGAAGGCGCCGTGCACGCATACACCCGGATCTTCAGCGAAATCGGCACCTTCACCGATCTGTACCTCTATCCGGTGGGAGTCCCTTGGGGACAGGCGGGCACGGTGCTGGCGGGGAGTTTCACGCTCAGCAAGTACGCCAAGTCCGGGTATTGGGCGCCCGATCAGATCAGCCTTTCAGACGCCCACAGCAACGAGCGGTTCGAGGGCCATGCCGACTTCGGGTGGCGCCTCTACGTCAACAACCCGTTGGAGGATGTGACCCCGCCGGAATACGTGGCCAA
>JAAXHN010000185.1 GCA_012270885.1 Acidimicrobiia bacterium
CAGGAAGAGACGGGACTTGCGAAGACCGAGCATGGTGCTGTCTCCCTCCGGGAATCGGGTTGCTGGTCGTTGCGGATCGATGTCATGCCGGGCGGCACGATCGGGGGCGGTGCCGATGTATCCGCCCCGAACCCGCCGGTGGGGGGCTGTCGAGCCGGCGACAATATAACGTGCTCGATAGCACGGCCGCCGCGATCACTGCCGCGACCGGTCCGGAAGCGATCACGACCCTGCCCAAGGATCCGGCCAGGGACTTCTCTGGTCTTCCGATGGAGATGGTGTACCGAGCGGCAACGAATACCTGAATCCCAGATGAGCCTGCCAACCCTTCGGTGCTCCCGACCTTGATGAGATCCGGTGCCCGCGCAAGGATTCAACGTCGCGGGGGCGGTGAGCTGTGGGAGACCTTCGAGAGGATCGCATGGAGACCGACATCGGGATCTGGGAGATCGACCGGGCGTCGCGGGCCGGAACGAAACTCGGCTTCGCCGAGCGGGTCGAGACCGAAGAGATGCTGGAAGCCGTTCTGGTGGAGAACCCCAGTATGCTGATGCGGGGACTCACACTGGTTGGCCGTCAGTTTCCAGTCGAGACCGGGTACGCCGACCTGCTCGGCATCGATGAGGACGGTCGTCTGGTGGTGTTCGAACTGAAACGAGAAAAGCTCACCCGGGATGCGGTGGCGCAGGTGCTGGATTACGGCACCTACCTCGAGGCCCTGCCGGACTCGGAACTCGCGACCCTGATCACCGAGCGATCCGGCACGGGCGGGATTACCAGGATTTCAGATTTTGAGGAGTGGTACGGGAGCCAGGGAGGAGAATCCATCAAGCCGGTCAGGATGGTGCTCGTCGGTCTCGGGATCGATACGAGCGCTCGCCGAATGGTTGGATACCTGGGGAACAGGGGCATCGACATCGAGTTCCTGACCTTCCACGGGTATGTCCATGGAGACTCTCTGCTACTGGCGAGACACACGCGGACTCGGAAGGATGGCCGTTCGCCCGACAGCATGAATCGCAAGGCCGAAGTCCACCGAAAGGCCGCTGAGCATGGGATGGTGGACGTGTGGCT
>JAAXHN010000186.1:0-643 GCA_012270885.1 Acidimicrobiia bacterium
ACAAGCCAGGCGGCAACAGCACTCCATCCCGGTCCCGGCCATCCCAACTCACCTCCTGAACACCCGCGGCGTGCGCTACGGGCTGCGCCCGGCGGTGCATTAGCGCTCCGTCGAGCGCATAGACTTCCAATATCAGCGAGGTCTGCCCCGGCATCTTAAATACGGGGAAGACGAATTTCACCGCATCGTTGATGCCATCTCCGTTCGGCGTGAATGGGTTCCCCAGTACCTCCATATCGCCTACCAGCCCACCGGCCACCGGCGTCAGTACGGTCAGGCCCTCGCCCGAGGCCGTCGCGTCCACTCGCTGCCACACCACCTCCTCTTCCTCACCCAAGCCCACCGAGACGAGAAAGGCATTGCTCGCCAGATAAAACACACTCGAAAAACGCAGCACAACCTCGGACTCTGGCTCCCGGACCACCTCGGACAGGCGAACCCACAACGAGTCAACTCCGGTTTTAATCTCCAGTTCATTCGCCGGGTATATCTGGCCGCCCCCCGCCTCTAGTTCGCTCGCTGGGCCCACGGTCACATCCACCAACTCCACTTCGGCGCTCGGGGGGATTTCAAAGAGCACCTGATCGAACCCCAAACCCGCCGACCCTTCCTCGTTGGGCGGGATCGTCAAGAACAGCGTGAA
>JAAXHN010000186.1:809-1069 GCA_012270885.1 Acidimicrobiia bacterium
TGGTGAGGATCGTCCGAGAGCAGAGCAGCCTCAATAATTATATAGCGCCGCGGACTAGGCGAGGTGATGGCCTCGCCGGATCGCTCGTAAAATTGGCTCCACGGACTCCAATCCGCCTCGTCGGGCACAAACGCCACGGTCGAATCCCCCCGCATGAACGACAGCGTCTTGCGATAGTCGGCCTCGGTGATTTCAACCCCCTGTTTGTCGAAGAAATGCTTGTCTTCGGTGAGTCGGTTTCCGGTCCGGGTGCGGATCTG
>JAAXHN010000187.1 GCA_012270885.1 Acidimicrobiia bacterium
CCATCACGCCGGAGCTGGGCTCCTACCGGGACCTGGAGGTGAAATACACTGCGACGGACGGGAATAGCAATACCGACTCCGTGACCTTCTCCATCAAAGTCGGCCCGCCCCAACCCTTCCCGGTAACCACCCACTCCGGGGCAGGGCAGATTACGGTGCGGGTGCCGAGTGACGACATTCCCGCCAATCACGGCGTCCAGATCCGAGGGAACAATCACGGCCGCTGGACGGATAATGACACTGGTTGGCTCGATACGACCCCGGGTGATGATGGTGATCTGAAGACCATTGCGATAACCGGCCTGAACGCGGGTGACGAGCGCTACGTCCAGCTTCGGTATAAATTCAACAGCGGGGGCACCGACTACTTCGGACCGCCCTCGAGGACGACCTACGGCCGGGTGCAGGACCCGGACAACGCGCCGACCTTCGCCTCGGGCCAGGTTACCACCCTGACCTTGACCGAGAGCCAACTGGTGCCCGACGTCGAATACCTGACGGTAACCGCCACCGACCCCGATGGCGGCGCGGTGACCTACAGCGCGACGACGACCGTCGACAGCGGCACCGGTGGCACGGACAGCTTCATGATCAACCGGGACACGGGCGGCATATCCGTCACCCCCACGCAGGGGTCCACTTTCATTTCCAACAACAACTTCGCTACGGGCACCTTCACCATGACCGTGACCGCCACCGCCGCGGACGGCGACCGGGCGACCATCGACGTGACGATCAACACAGCCAATGACCCAACCAGTACCCCGGGCCAGTCGCCGGGCTTCTTCCTGAACGACCTGCCTTCAAACAAGACCATCAGCCAGAAGGACCTACACCCGGCGTACCTCGTGGCGACGGGGAAAGCCGCCGACCCACAGGGCGACACGGTCTCCTTCGGCCTGCTCCACACTTCAACCTTCATGTCCCATTTTGTCATCAACCGGGATAATGGCCGGATAACCATACGCCCCGGCGCGAGTTTCACCCCGGGGCAGTCCTACCAGGCCTCCGCGGTCGTTGGCGACGGCAACGGCAACTACGGATATTGGAACCTCAACATCAGCATCACCTCGGACTCCTTCACGGCCAATGACCAGTCCCCGGT
>JAAXHN010000188.1 GCA_012270885.1 Acidimicrobiia bacterium
TGGTCCAGGACCGGATGGTCGTGCTGCTGCCCGCCTTGCGCGGCGAAGACTGGCTGTGCCCCAACTGCAGCCTGGGGGCTCTTCTTAACCTGCAGCCAATGTACGAGCCGTTGATCTACCACGACTTCGTGACCGGAGAGATCGTGGAAGGAGAGGGTCGTTTGGCCAAGTCCTGGTCGGTCAACGACAACTTCACCGAGTTCACCTTCGAGATCCATGAAGGCGTCCAATTCCACCAGGGGTGGGGAGAGTTGACCACTGACGACATCGTCTTCAGCCACGAACTCGCCATCCGGGAAGGCACCAACAGCCCGGCCGCTTCCGTTTTAGGCAGAGTGAGAGTGGAAGTCATCAACGACTACAACTTCAAGCTGGTCTCTGTAAATGGCGAGCCGGCGCCTGAGGTACTGCCCGCCCTGAGCGAGATGGCCCTCAGTTTCCCGATCACCTCTCGCAAGTACATCGAGGAAGTCGGAGAGGACGCCGCCGCTCTGCACCCGATCGGAGCCGGCCCCTACCAGTTCAAGAGCCACACTCCGGGCGTCGAGTTAGTGTTCGAGGCGTTCGCCGATCACTACGCCCGACCGCCCTCCATTGGTGAGGTGGTGCGAAAGGCCGTTCCCGAGTTCGGAACCCGCCTAGCGATGCTGGCAGTCGGAGATGCCGACCTGATGACCCTCAGCGCCGAGCAGATTCCAACCGCCGAGGCAGCGAAGCTGGGAATCCAGTCCCTGCCCAACCAGAGTATGCCGACCATCTACCTGACGGGTAACTACGTGAACCCGACCGGAGCGGCGGCGGAGAATCCACCTCCGTGGAGCGACCACACCAACCCGGGCAACGCCAAGCTGATCCGTGAGGCATTGTCGCTGGCGATCGACCGCCAGGAAATCGTGGACTTCGTGCTGGCCGGCAGGGGAACTACCGAGAACGCCTGCGTTCATTCCTGGTGGCCACACTTCCCCGGTTTCGACCCCAACTGCGAATCCGACCCGCATGATCCCGACCGGGCAACGGCGCTGCTGGCGGAAGCCGGCTATGCCAGCCCCGGGGATCTCGAGATCACCATCGACTTCGCCCAGCACCCGGGACGGCCCTGGTGCGGCAAGGTGGCGGAAGCCGTGGCCCAGCAGTGGACCAACCTGGGTATCTCGGTCAACACCCAGTTCACCGAGTACGGGATAGTTGAAGGGTTGACGAGCACCCGGGAAGCCAACTTCGCGTTCTGCTACCCGCCACCGGTTTACAACTCGGGAACCCAGTTGTGGAGCTTCTACAGCCGGACCACCGACCGTCTCTCTTACTCCGGGGAGTCGGAGGAGCTTGACCGCTTGATCAACGAGGCTCTCTCCGGTGAGGGTGGAACCGACGAGCAGAAGGAGACCACCGCGGGAGCGTTGTTCGACTTCGCGGTTGAGAACCGCCTCGGTCTCCCGATCGCCTTCGCCGACCTGCTCTATGCCAAGGACGCGTGCCTGGAGTGGGACAGCCTGCCGGGTACGGTGGCGTTCTACGTTCACAACTACGAGTTCATGAACTTCACCTGCTAACCCACCAGGCGTAACCGATCAAAGTTGGCGGGCGTCCCCCTGGGGCGCTCGCCAACTTTTTTAACCAGGGGGTGTGATCAAACCGTCGGCGAGGAGTTCCCGGAAACGGCTGACGGAGGAGCGGACGCCCTCCTCCATGGAGAGGTATTCCACCCCACCCAGCAGGCCGGCCAGGCCCGACCCGTCGTAGTGGTCAGGCAGGGGAAGGGGGTCCCCGCCGTAGGTTATCTCGCTTCCCGGCACTTCGTCCGA
>JAAXHN010000189.1 GCA_012270885.1 Acidimicrobiia bacterium
TCCCTCGCCGACGAAAACCCCAAGGAATGAAGAGCCCCCAGGATGGTGAGCCCCTGGGGGTCGTTCACGGTCGGCTTCAGGCTTACGTGGACTTTCGCTAGGTACATCCCTGCGTATCTGGGAACTCCTACCTCACGGTCCCATCCAGGGTCTCCGGCCCCTTGTCGTAGTGGGCGCTTACGAAAGCGGTCATCGTTACCTCGTCATACTGGAAGACCGGCAGGTAATACTCCCACGCGGCGAGGGTGATGTCCGCCGGCAAAGAGGCCCGCGGAGCCACGATGAACCCCTTGGGGTACCCCGGTTGCGATTCGATGAATGTCCTTAATGCCTGCACTTCCGCCGGCGGCGCCGAGGGCCGGTAGTAAGCGATTATCCCGCCGTGCTCCATGTTGTGGATTAGCACTTCATCCGGAATGGGATCGCTGTAGAGTCCCCAGTTGATGGGGGCGAGACCCGGCTGCGAATAGTGCTGCCCTGAGGTCGGCGGATCGGACGCGTACCCGGAACCCCGCGTCCCGACCGGTATGTGGTCCCTGCTGTTCGCCGGGAAGTAGAACTCCCCCGAGACGGTGGTGGAAGGTCCATCCTCCGTCGGCGCGGACGGGTCTTCCGCGGGCTCTTCCGGGCTTCTTTGCAATGCAGGGGCTACCACCGTGATCACGAAGAAAAGGGCCACCCCCGCGATGATGAACCACTGGTATTTCTGCCAAAATGATTTGCCGGTGGGCGGCCTGGCCGGTCCTCTCTGTCTTGCCAATTTAGCCTCTATTCGTACCTGACTTCACAAACAAGTATCCCATTACAGCTTTTCCCCTGTCAACCGTTGGTAAGCCTGCCCGTAGCGCTCGGCGGTCCTGTTCACCACGTCCTCCGGCAGGGGCGGCGCCGGAGGCTCCCTGTCCCACCCAGACTCCACCAGCCAGTCCCTCACGAACTGCTTGTCGAAGTTGGGCTGCGATCTGCCCACCTCGTATCGCTCGGCGTCCCAGAACCTGCTCGAGTCCGGCGTAAGCAGCTCGTCGATCAGGTGCAGCTTTTCGTCAATGATGCCGAACTCCATCTTCGTGTCGGCGATGATTATCCCCCGCTTTGCCGCGAACTCCCGGGCGAAGCCGTACACCGCGATGCTCGTGTCCCGCAGGGTGTCGGCCATCTCATCCCCGACCATGTCCTGCACCTGCTGGAAGGTCATGTTCTCGTCGTGACCCGTCTCCGCCTTCGTCGTGGGGGTGAACAGCGGCTCCGGGAACTCCTGGCACTCCCGCAGCCCCGAGGGCATGGGTATCGACCCCGCAGTGCCCACCTTCTTGTACTCCGACCACGCCGACCCCGTGATGTACCCCCTCACTATGCACTCGATGTCGATCCGCTCCGCCCTCTTCACCACCATCGCCCTCTCCAGCACCTCCATCGGCGCTGCCATCGCCTCCACCGGCCCGGCCAGCCCTCCCAGGCCTTCCGCATCTCCCGCCATGGCGATGAAGTGGTTCGGGACCAGGTGACCGGTCAGCCCGAACCAGAACGCCGACATCAGGGACAGTATCTTCCCCTTTCCAGGTATCCCGGTCGGGAGCACCACGTCGAACGCCGAGATCCGGTCCGTGGCCACCATCAGCAGCTTGTCTTCCACCTCGTAGGTGTCCCGCACCTTGCCCCGGTACA
>JAAXHN010000190.1 GCA_012270885.1 Acidimicrobiia bacterium
AGAGAGTCTTCCGTGATTTCCGCCGGCGCCTCCCCGGAACAGACCACGTTCACCGTCTCGGAGTTGGCGGGACGTATCAGAGAGATCTTGGAGGGCGCATTTCCTTCCCCGGTCTGGGTCACGGGAGAGGTGGCCAACCTCAACAGGTCCAATGCCGGACACATCTACCTGGATCTGATGGAACGAGCTCCCGAGGACTCCGGGGATGAACGGACGTTGTTGCATGCGGTGATATGGGAGAGTCGCCGCCTGGAGATCAACCGGGCACTCCGAAGGGCCAAGTGGGGGAGAGTGTCGGACGGCGACGAGATAAAGGTGAGGGTGAGGGTGGAATTCTACCGGCCCCAGGGCAGATTGACTCTCCAGATCCTCGCGGTCGATCCCGCCTACACCCTGAGCAGGTGGAAGAAGGAGAGGGAGCGGGTGGTGGCGGCTCTACGGACCGAAGGGGTCTTCGAGAGCAACCAGAGTCTCCCCCTTTCCGCGGCTCCCCAAAGAGTGGGCCTGATCACCAGCGAGGGGAGCAGGGCACATGCCGACTTCATGTCCACTCTCGCCGAGAGCGGACTGGGATGGCGGGTGGAGTTCCATCACTCCGGCGTGCAGGGTGACGCGGCCAGGGTTTCCATCATCGAGGCGCTCGAACGGCTCTCCGAACTCGGTCCGGACGTCATCTGCATCGTCCGGGGAGGTGGATCCACCACCGACCTGGCGGTGTTCGACCACGAGGACGTGGCGCGGGCGGTCGCAAGTTGCCCGGTGCCCGTTATAACGGGCATTGGCCACGAGTTGGACCGGACCGTCTCAGACCTGGTTGCCCATCGCTCCGAGAAGACCCCAACCGCCTGCGCCTCCTGGCTGGTAACCCGGAACCGCCTCTATATACGGCGCGTTGACGGGGTTGGAAGAAGCCTGGCCGAGACGGCTGGGTCGGTGGTGATGCGTCATCGACGGCTGCTGGACCGCTCTCCCACCGAGTTGACCGCCGCCGTGGACGGAACTGTGGCTCGCTTCCGACGGCGCCTTAACCGATCGCGCCAACTGTTGCCGGCTCAAGTCTTGCCCCTCCTGAGACGGGCCGGTGGGAAACTCTTTTCTCGCCATGCTTCCCTTGCGCGAGAAACCGGTCTGAGTCTGAGAAGGGAGCACACCCGCATCGACACGGCCGTGACGGTCACAGACGCCTATGATCCGCGGCGCAACCTGGCGAAGGGCTGGTCGATCACCCGCCGTGTCGGAGGGGGAGTCATCAGTTCTGTCTCCGGAGTGGATCGAGACGAGACGATCGAGACCTGGCTGTCGGATGGTACGGTGGTCAGCAGAGTATCGGACACATCCTCCGCCCCGCCGTCTCCCAACGCCAAAGGAGTGACAAAGCCATGAGTGAATCCCCCCCTCCTCCGAAGACGCCCCGGAGCTATGCGAAGGGACTGGCCGAACTGGAGGAGATACTGGACTATCTCCGGGGAAGCGAGGTGGATTTGGAAGCCATGGCCGAGAAGGTGGAACGGGCCGGCCAGCTGATCCGGTTCTGCCGCCAACGGCTCGACGACGTCTCCCTACAGGTTAACGACGTCCTGGAGTCGGTGAAGACCGCTCTCGAGGAGGAGGGGTAGCACGGGACCTTCATCGGCCGCTAATCGGGAGGCATGGAAGCGCAGGTTCTAGGCCCGGGAGACATCGGGAGGCGCCATGGTTCCCGGCAGTGAGGTGCGGTAGTCGGCGAACAGGGTCTGCACGGACCTACCGATCCCGCCGTCGGCGTCGAATAGCTGGGAGTGCGCCACCCCTCGGCCCAGGTCGGCGAACCAAGACACCGAGCGGAGACCCACCCACTCTCCGGTCGGCATCCGCAGGAGATGGACGTTGAGGTCGGCGTTCATGAAGACCCAGGAGGTGGGGAGGGCCGAACTGATCCCGTTCCCGTGGTCGGAGCTGATCACGGCCCGGAGCAGGGGCGTCAGCCTTTCCCCGGCCACCAGGGGAGTGAGAATCCTCATCCACACCGCTCCCGGGCCGGCCTGATCGAACTCTCCCTCGGCCTGGCGCATCTCGACTCCATGCCGATGGAAGTACAGCCGCCCTCCCACACCCACTCCCACCCGCTCCATGTCCACGGGCGAAGCCTCGGCCACCGGGACGGGTAGCAGGGACGGATCGGGCATGGCGGCTTTCGGCGTGGGTCGGTCGGCGATCCGGAGCCGCATGGCGGTTGCCTGGGCCACCTCGATATCCCCTGCCTGGAGGTAGGCCTGCACCAACTGGATGCGCTTTCCCTCCCGGAGGACAGATGTGGTGACCCGGAGGGGTACGGTGGGCACCACCCGGAAGATGTCCACTGTCAGGCGGGCGATCCCCATGGGCGTCAGCGTGGGGACGGCGTCCACGGCCCGCGCCAGGAGGCCGGCCACCAGCCCGCCGTGCTGTCCGTCCTCGTACCATCCGGATTGGGACAGGGGCGTCGACTCCACCACCTGGGGGTCGGAGGTGGGCAGGTAGGGGGCGGGAGGAATCTCCATCAAATCGGGGAGGTTATCACCGCCGGGTAGACTCGAATCCGATGGCCCGGGACAAGACGTGGCGAGCGGCGGTGATCACTCTCAGCGACGGGGTGATCGCCGGGACCCGCCAGGATCGTTCCGGGGAGGTGCTGTCGGGGATGTTGGCGGAAGCCGGATACGAGATCCGTGTACGGAAGGCGGTGGAGGACACTGAGGAGTTGATCGTGTCGGCGCTGGTGGAGGCCTGCGAGGAGGTGGACCTGGTGGTTACGACGGGAGGGACCGGGCTGGGCCCCCGCGACGTGACGCCCGAAGCCACCCGACGGGTGATCGACCGAGAGGTCCCCGGCCTGTCCCAGATGATGATGGCCGCCGGCCTGGCGGTCACTCCCATGGCCGCCCTCTCCAGGGCGGTGGTGGGCGCCAGGGGACCGACGCTGATAGTCAACCTTCCGGGCAGTCCCAAGGGAGCGGTGGAGAATCTCGAGCCGGTGCTGGGAGTGCTTCCCCATGCTCTCGACCTGCTGGCGGGGGACACGGTTCACTAGAAAGGGCCGCTGCCGGGGAGTCGGGGCACCGCCAATACCGGGTTTTGTCACACCCCCGTCTCATACTTGGGGGCATGGATATTTGGATCATTATCGTTTTGGTCGCGGTGGCTCTGTTGTTGGTTTGGAATATCGTCCAGCGTCGTCGTCACCATCGGGAGAGACAGCTTCGGGATCAATCCGAAACCGTCTTGGAGGCGATCCTGGCGGCTCTGGATCGCGACCAACAGGTACGGCAGCTACAAGCCGAGGCTCTTTCGGCGAGGACCGCCACGGCTGCTGCGGCGGAGGCGGCCCGGATGGCCAAGGCCGAGTTGGAGACACAGGCGCGGTCCAGCGCCCAACTCGTCTCGCAGCAGCAGGAGACCTTCGAGCGGACCGCCCAGCAAATCGG
>JAAXHN010000191.1 GCA_012270885.1 Acidimicrobiia bacterium
TTGACGACGCTGTAGTGCGTGTCCTGGGAGAAATAGACGACGCCGTTGGGGAACAGCTCCCGTCCGAGGTACAGGCCGTACATGTTGCCCTCGGTCCCGCCGGAGGTGACGTATCCCCAACCGTCCTCCGCCCCAAGCCGCATCAGGCCGGCGAAACGGGCGATGACCTCACGCTCGATATCGTGGGTGTTGCTGCGAAAGTTGCTGTCGTGAAAAGGATCGCCGACATTGTTGGCGGAAAACCGCAGGAACGGCAGCAGCTCGCTGTAATCGAAGCCCTGGCTGCAGGGATAGCCGATCTGCCGTTGCGCCAATGCCTCGAACTTGCCCAGCATGGCGTCGATACGCGTCTCGAAGTTCGATTCGGAGCCTTTCAAGAGACCGATTCCTCTGTTGGGGACAGCGACTCCCTGGTGACCCCCACCATGCAGATGCCGGATTTGGCCACAAGACCCGCCCTCCGGCCATTATACAATACATGCGACACCCGACCAAAAGGAAGGCAACCGTGCGGGAGAATTTGTGAGATCGGGGGCCGTTGGCGGCGGCGCGGCGTTCCCGGAAGTCATCGAAACGGTTGGAGGGCCGAGGGGATCCCGGGCCGGGTCGAAGATGCCCCTGCGCAACAACGGCTCGGGCTCGGCCGCGGTTGGCGGAACGCGGTGCGCAGGCGGTGGCCCCGGACCCGACGCGGGGGTCACACGGGGAGACCTCACGTCGGGTCCGGGGGTTAATGGAGACGTCGGTCCTAGCGGCCCTTGGTCTTTCCCGAGATGCCGACGAAGGCCACCTTGGTGGGGTTGCCGGCGATCTCCCAGCTCTTGACGACCTTCAGGTTGTCGTCCAGTTGGAACACCTTGCCACCCACCGAATCGGTGATGAACACCGCCCCGGGAATGGTGGTGACGTGGGGGCGCGCCCAGAAGCCCGTCTCCACCGGAGTGGCCAGGAAATCGCGCGCCGAGGCCAACAGATCGAGGCTGCGCGTATCGAACTTGCGCAACTCGCCGTCGCTCATCACCACCAGGAGCACCTTGCCGTCGTGGCTTACCGCGGCGTTGATGGGCTTCAGGGTGTCCGAAGCAGGGACCAACTGCTTCATGACGCCTTTCTTGGCATCCACGGCGTACACGCCAGCCGCGGAACCGAGAGGGAAGAAATGGTCCAGACCTCTATAACCCCAGATCGCGGTCACGCGGAGTTCCTTGGATATACCCTCCGGGAACGGGATGAACCTCCCTTTGTACTTTCCGTGGTCCGCTTCCAGGGTGATGACGCCGCCTCTGCAGGCGAAGGCCGCCACGTGGCCGTTCCCGGCGTCGCCGTGCAGATCCTTGCAGCCCTCCTGGCGATGCAACTCCTTCCCCGACAGGTCAACGATCTTGGCGCCGATGGGGAGACGGTAGTCCTTGGGGTTGGCGGCAAAGTCCGGGTGCGGGATGGTGATCGCGAACAGGTCATGTGCCAATGGCACCGCCCCGCCGTGGTGGGGACCCACGTTGAGCTTGG
>JAAXHN010000192.1 GCA_012270885.1 Acidimicrobiia bacterium
GGTGGTGCAGCCGTAGCCGACCAGGTAGAAACCGAGGGCCTCCAGGTCCTCGGTGAGTCCGGCCCGGTCGAGGTAGTCGGTCACCACCTGGGAACCGGGGGCCAGGGAGGTCTTTACCCAGGGCCGGCGCTGCAGTCCTCGGCGTCGGGCATTGCGGGCCAGGAGGCCCGCGCCGACCATCACCGCCGGATTGGAGGTGTTGGTGCAGGAGGTGATGGCGGCGATCACCACCTGCCCGTCTCCCATCTCGAAGTAGTTTCCGTTGAGGGTCACATTGGCGCCGGCCGCGGCGCCGTTGTCTCCGGAGCGGTTGAACACCGTGTCGAGGTCGCTTCGCCACTGCTCTTTCATCCGGAACAGCGGGATGCGGTCCTGGGGGCGGCGGGGACCCGCCAGGGAAGGCTCGACGGTCCCGAGATCCAACTCCAGATGGGCGTGATAGGAGATCTCCCGTTCGTCACGCCACATGCCCTGTTCGCGGCAGTACTGTTCCACCGTCTTCACAAGTTCGGGGGAACGGCCCGACAACTCCAGGTAGCGAGTGGTCTGGCCGTCCACGGGGAAGAAGCCCACCGTGGCTCCGTACTCGGGCACCATGTTGGCTATGGTGGCCCGGGTAGCCACCGGCATGTTGTCGAGCCCCGGACCGCCGAATTCCACGAATTTCCCCACTACGCCGTGGTTCCGGAGGATCTCTGTGATCCGCAGCACCAGGTCGGTGGCGGTGGAGCCCTCCCGGAGTTGGCCCACCAGGCGGACGCCCACCACTTCGGGCAGCAGCATGAAGATGGGCTGGCCCACCATCACCGCCTCCGCCTCTATCCCACCCACTCCCCAGCCGGCCACTCCCAGGCCGTTGATCATGGTGGTATGGGAATCGGTGCCCACCAGGCTGTCGGGATACAGCCACTCGCCATCATCCCACACCACCCCTGCCAGGTACTCGAGGTTGACCTGGTGGACGATGCCGGTGGCGGGAGGCACCACCCGGAAGTTGTTGAAGGCCGACTGGGCCCACTTGAGCAGCTGGTATCTCTGCTGGTTCCGCTCGAACTCCCGGCGGGAGTTGATCAGGAGCGCATCGGGCCGGTTGAAGACATCGATCTGGACGCTGTGGTCGACAACCAGGTCGACCGGCACCAGAGGATTGACCTTCCGGGCCGCGGCGGGATCGCCGGTCATGGCCACGATCGCGTCCCGCATGGCAGCCAGGTCGACCACCGCCGGGACACCGGTGAAGTCCTGGAGGAGCACCCGCCCCGGCATGAACGGGATCTCCTTCTCCGAGGAGCGGTCGGGGTTAAAGGAGGCGACGGTGGCGACGTCCTCCGCCGAGAATCCGGGGCGGCCCAGGTTGCGCACCGCCGACTCCAGGAGAACCTTGATCGAGTAGGGGAGGGAATCGGCCTCCGCAACGGAGTCCAGACGTGCGATCTTCCGACGGCCCAGGGGCGTGGTGAGAGTGTCTGCGGTCCGGCCGGGAGTGTCGTTCATTCTCGTCGGATCAGGAGCGGGCCGTGATCTCGACCGGTATTTCCGTCACGCAGTCTTCATGGCGAACGCGGTGGGGATGCAGGACTGTCTCCGAACATCGCTCTATCGCCTCGAAAAGCCCGGATATGATCCCCCTGTCCAGGGAGCAAACCACTTCGGGATTGCTGAGGGCCGCTTCGCCAAAGGGGCAGTGATAGGTGAGTAGCCTTCCGCCGTCCCAGTCGGCGTTCATGGCGAATCCCATCCCGCTCATCGCTCCCATGACTCCCTGCACCGCCTCCTTGTATCCGGCGTCCTCAGGTGTACCGATCTCGTCGGCCAACTCCTGGCCGTACTCGCGTCCCACCTCCTCGGCGACCTCGGAGAGTTGGTCGGGGGAGATACGACTCACGATCTTGGTGAGGAGTTCCACCAACAGGTCGTATCTGAGGGTCGGGTAGCTGATCTCGATGTGGCGGAGCGTGGATTCATAGTGCTTGGGGGGTCTTCCCGCTCTTCTTGCCACGGGAGCGGGCTGTTCCCCTACCTTCAGGTAACCCTCGTCGGTGAGTCTCTCCAAGTGGTGACGGGCCAGATTGCGGTGAATGCCGAACAACTCGGCCACCTTGCCCACGGTGAGCGGCTCCGACGACTCCCGGGCGGCGATGTAGATGGCCCGCCGGGTGGGGTCTCCCAGCACCGAGGTCAGGTCGGCGATCTGCTGCTCGACTACCGGCTGGGACATCACAACACCTTGGCTGACGGGACGACACCCAGGAGTATAGTTATCGATGATGGTCTCCCAGGGTGCGTTGGGGTCCGCTCTCTCGGCGGTCCAAGACCCGCTTCTGCAGCGTTCTCTCCATTCGCTGGGCATGATCCGCTCGGTAAAGGCTCGCAGGTTCGGGTCCCCGACTGTCACCCTCGCCCTTCCGGTCCCGAACTATCCGGAGCTTTCCGAGTTGGCGAAGAGAATGCGGGAGGCGGCGGCCAACCTGGTCTCGGACCTGGAGTTGCGGACCGAGGAGATGAGCGACGCCGAGCGGGCGGAGATGATGGCCCGGGTGCGCCGCGAGGCCGGTCCCGGCCCCGGTGAGACGGGCTCGCGCACCAGGGTGGTGGCGGTCTCATCGGGAAAGGGTGGGGTAGGGAAGTCTTCGGTCACCACCAACCTGGCCCTCGCCCTCGAGGAAGTGGGGAGGAAAGTAGGGGTGATCGACGCCGACATCTGGGGATTCTCCATACCGCAGATGCTGGGAATCGACCGGGCGCCGGTGGTGATCGAGCAATCCATCGTCCCGCCCCGGGCCCATGGGGTGAGTGTGATGTCCATGGACTACTTCGTGCCCGACGACCGGGCGGTGATATGGCGCGGTCCGATGCTCCACAAGGCGTTGGAGCAGTTCCTGAAAGACGTCTTCTGGGACTCTCCCGACTACCTCCTGATCGACATGCCTCCGGGAACCGGAGATATCGCCATCTCCATCCAGAACTTCCTGCCTCGCTCCCAGGTCCTGTTGGTCACCACACCCCAGCCCACCGCCCAGCGGGTGGCGCGCCGGGCGGCCCTGATGGCGGCACAGGTCAACCAGGAAGTGATCGGGGTGGTGGAGAACATGTCGTGGTTCACCGGTGACGACGGAACCCGCTACGAGCTGTTCGGGTCCGGCGGCGGGGAAGCTCTCGCCACCGAAGTGGGAGTCCCGCTCATGGCCCGGATACCGTTGCTGCCGCTCATGCGAGAGGGCGCCGACCGGGGAGAGCCTGTCACTATAGCGGCTCCCCGGAGCGAGGTGGCCGAGGCTTTCTCCCGGCTGGCCGACGCGGTGGAGAAGGCTCGTCCCCGCATCCGGTCCCATCCCGAGTTGGTGATCCGCTGAGAAGCTCTTGGGGGCCTCCGGTGGTCCCGGCGGGCATCGGCCAGCGGCACCCCGAGAGCTAGGTTTGAGAAGGGTGTATCGCTAACTAATCTCCGTTGCGATGGTGGAGATTCGCTCCCCGAGCGTAAGGAGAGGATGGTCGGAGTCGGTTCGCGCCCGGGCTTCGGAGATAGTCAAACAGTATCCAGAGCCCCGCTCGGCGGTTATGCCGCTCCTCTATCTGGCCATGGCCGAGGAGGGATACCTCACCGACAACGGCATGAGGGAAGTGGCAGGAGCCGTGGGCTTGACGCCCGCCCAGGTCCGGGCGGTGGCTTCCTTCTACACCATGTACAAGCGGGAGAATCCGGGCCGCTACCTGATCTCCTGCTGCACCTCCATCAGTTGCATGCTCCTGGGATCCGACGAGGTGCTGAGGGCCATAGAGGACGAATCGGATGTGACGGCGGGGGAGACCGACCCGGCGGAGTTGATCTCGGTCGAGCACGTGGAGTGCATAGGGGCATGCGGGGGAGCGCCGGCCGTCACCGTGAACTACGAGTTGATCGAGGGGATGACCACCGAGAAGGCCCGGGAACTGGTCAGATGGCTTCGCACCGCTCGGCCCGAGGCGATCGTCGGCGCCGAGTGCCAGGAGCTGTTTGGTGGCAGGCGGAGCTTTGACTGGGGAGCCTTCGACCGGGATTCCGCACTCGGACCTTATCCGGCATTCGGCCCGCTGGGCACCGTCTCGGGTCCCGCCGGGGACCAGGAGGGATAGGTTTGTGAGCGTTCGGAGCATCGTCACCGACCGGATGACCAGGCATCCCTCGGATAGCCACACCCTGGATCGTTACCTGGGAACCGGCGGGTACCGGGCGCTCGCCAAAGCCCTCGAGATGCCGCCCGACGAGGTGACCGGGGAGGTGAAGGCCGCCAACCTCCGGGGCCGGGGAGGAGCAGGTTTTCCGTGCGGCGTGAAGTGGAGTTTCCTGGCGCCCGCCAAACCCGCGTACGTGGTGGTGAACGGTGACGAATCGGAACCGGGCACCTTCAAGGACCGCCAGTTGATGGAACGCGATCCCCACCAGATGCTGGAGGGGACGATCATCACCTCCTACGCCAACGGCGCCAACCACGCCTTCATCTACATCCGGGGCGAGTATCCCCGCTCGGCTCGGCGGGTGCAGCAGGCGGTCGAGGAGGCCTACGCGGCTGGTTACCTCGGATCCGACATCCTGGGGAGCGGGTATAACCTGGAGGTCACCGTTCACCTGGGAGCGGGCGCCTACATATGCGGGGAGGAGACGGGCCTCCTCAACAGCCTCGAGGGCCGGCGCGGTGAGCCCCGGCTGAAGCCCCCCTACTACCCGGCCGCCAAGGGTTTGTACATGCAGCCCACCATCGTCAACAACGTGGAGACCCTGGCCAACATCCCCTGGATCATCGAGAACGGCGGGGAGGCGTTCGCGGCCATCGGACCTGACGGGTCGCGGGGCACCAGGCTCTTCTCCATCTCAGGCCATGTGCGCCGGCCCGGCAACTACGAGTTGGTGATGGGGCTCACCTGGAGGGAGTTGATCTACGACGTGGCGGGCGGGATACCCGAGGACCGGGCGCTCAAGTGTTGGATTCCCGGAGGCGCCTCGGCGCCGTGGTTCGTCCCCGACGATCATCTCGACCTGCCGGTCACCCTCGACGACACCGCCAAGGCGGGATCGATGCTGGGCTCGGGCGCGGTGGTGATCATGGACGAGACCACCTGCACCGTGAGAGCCACCGAGCGCCTGGTGCGCTTTTTTGCCCACGAGTCCTGCGGTCAGTGCACTCCTTGCCGGGAGGGGTGTTCGTGGCTGGAGCGGATCCTCCGGCGCATCGAGGAAGGGTCGGGACGGGAGGTGGATGTCGACATGCTGCTCGACATCTCGGACAACATCTCACCAGGCCTGGCCTGGCCACCCCGGATGACCACTATCTGCCCGCTGGGACCCTCGGCCGTCTCTCCGATTCTCGCCATCACCTCCTACTTCAAGGATGAACTGATGGCCCACATCCACCAGGGAGGTTGCCCTTTTGACTGAGCCGGTCACAGTAACCATCAACCGCCGGGAAGTGAGCGCCCAGCCCGGGGAGATGCTCATCAAGACCGCCCAGGACAACGGCGTGTATATCCCCCGCTTCTGCTGGCACCCCCGCATGAACCCGGTTGGGATGTGCCGGATGTGCCTGGTGGAGATCGAGACGCCTCGCGGCCCACTCATGGTCACATCCTGCACCACGCCGGTCTCGGACGGCATGACGGTGGACACCACCAACCCCTCGGTGAAGAAGGCCCAGGAGGGGGTGTTGGAGTTTCTGTTGATCAACCACCCCCTGGACTGTCCGGTGTGCGATCGGGCCGGCGAGTGCCCCCTCCAAGACCAGACTATGGCATACGGTCCCGGCGAGAGCCGGTTCGTGGAGGAAAAGCGACACTTCGAAAAGCCCATCCCCATCTCCGAGTTGGTCATGCTGGACCGGGAGCGCTGCATTCTCTGCGCCCGGTGCACCCGGTTCTCCGAGGAGATCTCCGGCGATCCGCTCATCGAGTTCCAGGAGAGGGGCAACTACACCGAAGTTAACACCTTCCCCGACGAGCCCTTCCGCTCCTACTTCTCCGGCAACACGGTTCAGATCTGCCCGGTGGGAGCGCTCACCGCCACTCCCTACCGGTTCCGCGCCCGGCCGTGGGATCTCACATTCGTCGTCTCAACCTGCCAGCACTGTTCGAGCGGCGACCGGATCAACCTGCAGTCGAGCCAGAACCGGCTGTTACGGATCCTGGGTTTGGACTCGGAGCCCACCAACCAGGGATGGCTCTCCGATAAGTGCCGCTTTGGGTTCGAGTACGTGGCCTCTCCGGCCCGCCTCACCTCTCCTATGGTGCGGGACGAGGAAGGCGAGTTACGGGAGGCTTCCTGGGGTGAGGCGCTGGACTACGCCGGAGGGGCCCTGGGGGAGGTTATTTCTCGCTCGGGCGGGCGAGCCGTGGCGGGATTGGGGGGTGCGCGGGGGACCAACGAGGACGCCTACGCCTTCTCCAAGTTCCTCCGGTCGGCGGTGGGCACCAACAGCGTGGACTGCCAGATGGACGACGGCCTCGATCCCCGATTGCTGTCGGGCATAGTGGACCGGGCCCGCATCGCCGATCTGGAAGGAGCCGGTTCCATCCTGGTTTGGGGACCCGATCTGAAGGAGGAGCACCCCACTCTCTATCTCCGGGTGCGCCGGGCCGCACAGGAACTGGGAGCGGGCCTGGTGGTGATCCATCCCCGCGGCACGGGGTTGGACGACCGGGCCTCGGTGAAGGTCACCTACCAGCCGGGGAGGGGCGGGGAGGTGCTTTCGGAGTTGATGGATGGCAACGGGAGGATGGCCGAGGCGAGAGAGGTTCTGTCCAACGGGCCGGTGGTGGCTCTCCTGGGCAGGCCCGGATATGGGGAGAGCCCCGACCTGGCCGAGGCGACCGCAGCTTTCGTCCGCTCCCTTCCCGACGCCACCATTCTGCCCCTGGCCCGGCGGGGCAACGTCTTCGGGGCTCTCGACATGGGCCTCAGCCCGGCCCTCCTGCCCGGCAGGGCTCAGCGGGGCACCCTGGCTGCCCAGATGCTGGCCGACCGCTGGGGTGAACTTCCCGCCGCCTCCGGCCGCGACTGCCGGAGGATCCTGGAGGGGCTTGAGTCGGGAGACATCGAGGCCCTGGTGCTGGTGGGCGCCGACCCGGTGCGGGACGTGCCCGACGGGGGGTTGGCCCGGCGCGCTTTCGAGAACGCCGGCCTGGTGGTTGCTATCGACCAGTTTCTCACCGACAGCTCGCGCATGGCGGACGTGGTGTTCCCCGCCATGGGGTTCTCGGAGGTGGAGGGAACGGTCACCAACATCGAAGGCCGGGTGCTCAAGGTCAATCGCCTGACTCCGGGACCGGGCCAGAGCCGGCCCGACTGGGCGATCCTCTCGGACCTGGCCGCCCGGCTGGGAGTGGACCTGGGATTGGTCTCCGCCCAGCAGATCAGCCAGGAAGTCGAGGAACTGGCCGACATCTACCGGAGCGTGAACTGGGAACGGTTGGACTGGGAGGACCGTGACGGCGTAGTCGTGGGTGGCGACCTGGGCTATGTGCCGGTGTTCTCGCAGGTGACCTCGGTCTCTCCCCGATCCGGCGAGATGGCCCTTCACTATGCCCGCACCATGTATGACGACGGGGTGATGATGAGAGAGAGCCCCTCCCTCAGGCCCTTGGCGCCGGGCAGCGCCGCTCACCTGCACCCTTCGGACGCCGCCCGACTAGGCGTGGGAGAGGGAGACTCGGTCGATGTGACATCCGTCTCGGGGTCCCTGCAGGCCGGCGTGGTGATCGATCCCACCCTGGAACCCGGTGTGGTGTACGTTCCCTTCAACCAGCCCGACACTCCCTCCCTTGGCTCGGTCCTAGGAGTGAAGGTCAGCCGCTAGGGGTCGGCTCAGTTCTCTACCGGTCACCAGGTTGTAGACGGCGGTCCAGTCCCGCCGGCCCAAACCTTGAGTTGGGCGGCGTCGTTGCCGTTTCTTTATTGTGTTTTCGGTTAGTCTGGGACGCAGAGCAGTCTCCCAAGAAAGGGCACCACTGGGCTGACGGGTGCAAGCTCTAGGGGTGGTTGCTTGCGGTGAGTCGATTGTAGTGTTCTTGGGGGGTTTGCCATTGGTGGAGTCGTCTGGGCATCTGGTTGAGGTTGTCCTGGATGAGGGTGAGGCGTTTTTGTCCGATGTTGAGGTTGGTTTTTTT
>JAAXHN010000193.1 GCA_012270885.1 Acidimicrobiia bacterium
GGCCAATCCATGCATGTTCCAGCTTCAGGGTTTTTCAGCGACCCGGACGGGGACAAGCTGAGCTATACGGCCGAATCCTCGGATACGGCCCTGGTTACGGTGGAGGTTTCCGGGCCCCAGATGGTGACGGTGACGGCAGTGGCGAGGGGAAGCGCCGAGGTGACGATCACGGCCAGTGACGGGGAACTGACCGGGAGCCTGACCTTCACGGTGACGGTGACCAGCGAGGCGCCGGTGGCGGTGGGAACCATCCCCGCCCAGACCATCGGCAAGGGGGCCGGCAGGTCCCTGGATGTTTCCGGTTACTTCAGCGATGCGGACGGGGACCCGTTGAGTTATACGGCCGAATCCTCGGATGGATCGAAAGTCACGGTGTCGGTTTCCGGGGCCGTGGTAACGCTGACGGGAGTCGAGAAGGGAGCAGCCACCGTGACGGTGACGGCCAGCGACGGGGAGCTGACAGCCACCCAGGCCTTCGCGGTGACGGTGCCGGGGGTGGCGCCGGTAGCGGTGGGGAGTATTCCCGCCCAGACGGTCGAGAAGGGCGTCAGCCAGTCGTTGGATGTCTCGGGTTACTTCAGCGATGCGGACGGGGAGGTGTTGAGCTATGCGCCCCTCTCCTCGGATACATCGAAGGTCACGGTGTCGGTCACTGGAGCTGTGGTGACGATCACCGGGGTGGCCAAGGGAGAAGCCACCGTGACCGTGACGGCCACGGACCCCGGGGGGCTGACGGCCACCCAGGCCTTCGCGGTGACGGTGCCGAACGGGGCGCCAGTGGCGGTGGGAACCGTCCCCGCCCGGACGGTCAACAAGGGCTCGAGCAAGTCGGTGAATGTCTCCGGTTACTTCAGCGACCCGGACGGGGACGATCTGAGCTATACGCCGGTCTCCTCGAATACAGCGAAAGTCACGGTGTCGGTTTCCGGGTCCACGGTGACGGTGAGGGGAGTGGCCACGGGGAGCGCGACGGTGACGGTGACGGCCAGCGACGGCAGTCTGACGGCCACCCAGGCCTTCTCCGTCACGGTGACGGAGCCTCCGGAGCCGGATCCGCCGGTCATCGACCACTTCGAGGCCAGTCCGTCCAGCATCTGCGAAGGCAATTCCTCGACGTTGAACTGGGAAACCACCGATGCCACGAGCGTGTCGATCAATCAGGGGATTGGGACGGTGAGCCTGGATGGAAGCCGTTCGGTATCCCCGGCATCCACGACGACCTATACCCTGAAGGCCACGAACCGGGACGGGCTGGATCTCGAGAGTGCCAAAGTGAGAGTGGACAAGCCGATGAAACTCCACCATTTCGAGGCTACTCCGACAACGATCACCCTGGGGCAGTCCTCGACCTTGAGATGGAAAGTCTCGGAAGCCGATTCTGTTAGCATCAAGCCAGACATCGGTCCAACCCCTCCAGGTTTTATTTTTAACGTGCCAGCTACCGGGAGCTACACGGTATCTCCAACCGAAACGACGACCTACACGCTGAAGACGGGGTACAACGCGTGTGGACGGGTCATCAGCAGCGTCACGGTGACGGTGAACAAGAAGACCAGCAGCCCTTAAAGCTACACGGTCACCGGATCTCCGGTGCAGGGGGAGGAGTGCGAGGAGGGGGAGGAGGACTGCCCCGACCCGCCCGGGGGGTGCGGCGATTCGGAGGACTCGGAGGATGAGGAGGAGTCCGGTGCCTCCGGAGAGGGGGAAGGGGAGGCCGCGCCGGGAGACGGAGGGTGATGCAAGGACGGTTCCGATCGCGAGGGGGCCTGCTTGATGGCCTTCCCACGGTCTCTCTTCTTTCCCTGGTCCGCCTAGGAGCCTGCGCCGCAGAAAA
>JAAXHN010000194.1 GCA_012270885.1 Acidimicrobiia bacterium
CTGGACACCAGGTCCCTGGCCTTCGCCTACGAAGAAGCCTTCGGGATTCTTCCTGACGCCTACGAAACGCTCCTCTACGACGTCATGACCGGAGACCGGACCTTGTTCGTCCGCTCCGATGAAGCCGAAGAAGCCTGGCGCCTCTACACACCGATTCTTGAGGCCGGTATCACTCCCGCCCCCTATGCGGCCGGTTCGTGGGGTCCCGAAGAAGCAGAACGTCTGCTCAACGCTCACGGTCACCGATGGACTATCCGACTGCCCAGTAACAGAGATCCGGGGGCCTGACGACTCAACCAGACCTGAGTACACAAAGCCTTGTGGGCCTGAATCGCCTCCCAAATTGTTTTGTACAATAAATATCGCCACAACTCAACAAATACAGGACGGAGAGCCCATCTTCGGGAAAACCCTCCATCTTGATTCAAAAGAATTCTGTACGCTAAAAATCGGCATGACTCAACAAAATCGAATTACGGCCTCGCGCTGGGGCCGACCGAGACGCTCCGATGTGTTTCATCGTCTGGCCGTCCAAGTCACCGAGTTGCATGATCGCATGGGCGGATTGCCGAGTCCCGACGAGGCTAGTGGAATCTGGGAGGACATCTGGTATGCGGAAGCCCATCACTCCACCGCCATCGAAGGCAACACCCTGGTGTTGAAACAGGTGAAGTCCCTACTGCGCGACGGAAAGGCGGTCGGCGATAAAGAACTGCGCGAGTATCTGGAGGTAAGGGGATATGCCCAGGCTGCTTCCTGGGTCTACCGGCAAGCCATGAACCCATCCGGCCTCACCAGACCTGAGAGTCTCCTTACCCTGGCGGAACTCAGGGAGGTTCATTATCAAGCAATGACCCCGGTTTGGGAAGTCGCTCCCCATCCCGACGCAACAGACCGCGAAAGACCCGGAAGCTTTCGTGAACATGAGATACGACCATTCCCCGGGGGAATGATTCCTGTCACTTTCCCCTTCGTCCCTTCGGAGATCGATAGCTGGATCGACACCGTCAATTCTTTCGACACAAGCCGCCAGTCCTTTCCCGAAGAACTCGCCAAGATACACTGCCGTTTCGAACAGATACACCCTTTCCTCGATGGCAACGGGCGCACGGGCCGCCTAATCCTCAACCTAATCCTGGTCCGTCTCGGCTACCCGCCCATGGTCATCTACAAACGCGACCGGGAGAAGTACTTGACTGCTTTGTCCCGAGCCGATGACGGCGATCCGAGACCACTCGGACAAATCTTCGCCCGAGCAATCTTGGACAGTTTGAATAGGTTTGTCTTCCCGGCCGTCGCCGGTCCGGCACGCCTGGTGCCTCTAGCCGCCTTGGCAACCCGGGACCTCAACGCCCCTGCGTTGCGCGCTGCCGCCGTACGAGGTCGCCTCCGAGCGACCCGCGGCCAGGACGGCCTGTGGCGCAGTACCCGCCAGTGGGTGGAGGAATACAGAGAGACCCGGTGGCAGCGCCAATAGCTGCCTACCAATCCAGCGGCCCGATGGCGAAGGCGTACTCCTCCACGAGCCGGCCGCCTATCAGATGCTGCTCGATGATGAGATCGAGCACGGCGGGGGTGACCTCTCGGTACCAGACCCCTTCGGGATAGACCACCATCACCGGGCCTTGCTCGCAGACCCGCAGGCAATCCACTTTGCTTCTCAGCACCACGCCGTCGCCCGGGGGCTCAGGCCGGGCCTCCAGGCGGGGATTCCTCGACCAGCGGGGAGGAGCGGAAGTTAGCCCCAGTTGCTTGCATCGTCGCTTCAGATGGAGCCAGAGCGGGTCGGTCTCCTCACGAGGAGCGCACCGGGGGTTGCTCTGGCCGGCGCAGAGGAACACATGCCACCGGGCGCCCCCGATGGACAGGCCGTGGGCGATGGCCTCTAATCGCTCCTGATCGTCAATCGCCGGTGCTCCGGATAGGGCCAGGGAATGTCATAAGCACCAATGTAGGCGGATGGAGTTAGAAACCTCCAGCGGTCCGCTCATCCACCATTCCCGGACGGCAAGGCCACGTGCTCTCAGACCTGGTAGGCCTCGGGAAGGGGCGGAAGGGGCCTGGTGAGCCAACGGGGACGGCGCAGACTCCCGGGTCCTGGTCCAGGACGGGTGCGGTCCATCCACTCGCGGTAGATCCGGTGGGATCGCTCCGTGTCGACGAAGACATCCCCGTACCGGTCCGCCGGGTCTGCATGGGTGAGACGGACCCGCTGGTGCCAGGCGTGCATGCCCGATACCGGATCGGGGTGCACCGGGAAGGCCAGGTTCTGATGCACTCCCGGGTCCCGCCACCAGATGCGCTCGCTGTCGGGGTCGTCCGAGCGGAAGGGCTCGATGCCCGAGCGGTGCCTCAGGAGCCACCCGCCCTCATGGCGTCCGATATCAACCAGGGCCGATGACCAGCGCTCGTTCCCCATCTCGGCATCCAGGCGCCACCGGCCCATGTGATGGGAGGCCGCCACCACCCCTGGTCGGAGGCCTTCGGTGCGCCAGGCTCTCATGACGAAGTACCCGATGTCGGTGCTGATCCGGATCAGGTCACCGGTGGCGAACCCGAGTTGGTCGGCGTCGACCGGGTTTATCCACAACGGGTGGCCGTGGCTTATCTCGTACAGGTATTTGGCGTTGCCCGATCGGGTATGGATCAGGGTGGGGAGCCGGAATATGGGAAGCAGGATGCGCTCAGGACCCTCCAGGTCCAGGTCCCGCCAGTGGACATGGGACTTGATGTAGGTGGGAATAGCCGCATCGGGCCAGCTCCAGTCCACCAGGGTCTCCGAGTGCCATTCAAGGAGACGGGACGGGGACGTGAAGCCGATCTTGCGCTCGCCGTTGACTTCCACGCCGGGTTCACCCTCTTGCGCCGCAGCCTCATTCAACAAATAGCGATCCCGGTCGATCTCGAAAGCGCCGTACTTTCGCATGTACTCCAGAGGCGTGAGGCCTTCGACATCGGCCGCATCAGGCAATCCAGGGACCGAGTTGTCAAACATCCACCCGTAGTACTCGTCGACGCTCACCGGGCGGGACGGGTCGTTCGGCGACTCGTACCACTGCCTGATCCCCAGCGACCCGTCGGGATCGATCCGCCACGACAGGTCGATCCAGAACTCGCTCTCCTCCCACACCTCGCCCGGGTTGGCCTCGTAGGTGCGTTGGTACCGGCGTCCTTCCCGCTCTCCCGCCACTCTGAGCACGGGCTGGCGGAACCCGAGCCAGCGAGCCGCGTGGGTCTCGTACGAATGGGTGTCGTGGCGTTCGGCGCCTACCCCCATAGGCAATACGTAGTCGGCGAACCACGCTGACTCGGACCAGGTGGGGGTGAGCGCCACATGGAGGCCGACCCGCTCCGGATCGGAGAGGGCCTCGATCCAGGTGAACCCGTCGGGGTTGGTCCACACGGGGTTGTAGACCCGGGTGAAGTACACCTCCAGGCGCCCCCTGCCCTCCTTCAGGAAGTGGGGCAGCAGGTAGCTCATCTCGTAATGGCTGAGGGGGAACTCGCCCGGCCAGATCAGTTCGTTCCATCGGTTGGCGGGGGGAGGCGTGTTCCAATGATCGGGCTTGAACTTGTCCCAGGCGCTCGGGGAGGTGCCGCCCTGGGTTCCCACCGATCCGGTCAGCACATGCAGGAAGAAGAGGCAGCGTGCCACCTGCCAGCCTCCCAGGTTGCCCGACCCGGCCGCCCTCCAGGTGTGGGAGGCGAACCGGGAGCCGGCCTCGGCGATGCCCCGGGCTACAGCTTCGATGCGCCAGGCGTCGACGCCGGCCTCCTCGGCGGCGAATTCTATGGTGTAGGGGGCGTAGGTCTCCCGGAGCAGTTCCACAAAGCTCTCGTATGTGCGGGGCCTCTCAGGCGCCCGCGCCCGGAGCGATGCCTCCCAGTTGACCCAGCGTCGCATGAAGTCGTGATCCACGGCGCCCCACTCCAGCAGCCGGGAGGCCACAGCCAGCAACATGGCCGCCTCGGTGCCGGGCCAGGGCGACAACCAGTAATCGGACATCGACGCGGTGTTGGAGAGGCGGGGATCGATGGTGGCCACCTTCCCTCCCCGCTGGCGAGCCTCGATGATCCGCTGGGCGTGGGGATTGAAGTAGTGACCCGACTCGAGTTGGGCGGAGAGCAGCAAGATGAACCGGGCGTTGGCGAAATCTGCGGAAGGACGGTCGTAGCCCATCCACATCGCGTAGCCGGTGCGGGCCCCTGCCGAGCAGATGTTGGTGTGGCTGTTGTGGCCATCCACCCCCCAGGAACGGAGAATACGGTCGATGAAGCCATCCTCGCCGGGNNCGGATTCGGGACGCAATATCGTCGAGCGCTTCCTCCCAGGAGACCTGTTCCCACTTGCCCTCCCCTCTCGGCCCCGACCTTCTCAGCGGGTGGAGGATTCGCTCCGGGTCGTACATCTGGTTGAGCGTCGCAGGGCCCTTGGCGCAGTTGCGACCCCTCGACCCCGGATGCTCCGGGTTACCCTCAAAACGCCGTACCTGTCCGCTGTCCTTGTCGACATAGGCCAGTAGCCCGCATCCGGCTTCGCAGTTGAAACAGGTGGTCGGCACCAGCCGGTAGCGACGTTTGACCCGCTCGGGCCAAGCCTTCGCGTCGTACTCCTCCCAGTCATCCCAGCGCTCGGCGGGCGGAAACGACACCAGGCCGGTCCCGGGAACGAGGCGGGGCACGCGGTCCGAAGGCGGTTGATCCGGCGTCTGGGTCATCTTCTAGGACCTCTGCTTTTCTTCACGACAGGGGCACGCTCTGGCCGGCCCTGACGAAGGCGTCATCTGCGAACCATATGCCGATCAGGGCCGCCAGCCCTCCCAGTTGAGACAGCCAGAAGGGGACAGGGGCCCCGGCCAGGAATGCCGCTCCCAGCACCATCGGCGCAACCACGCCGATTACCTGCCCTCCGAGCCACCACTCGGCGGCGTGGGCTCCCTTTGTCAAGTGATGCATGGCCGCCGCATGGTTGGAGGTCGGGTGCCGGGAGAAGTACTCGATCGCGGTCACTATGGCGAGCGCCGCCGCTCCAGCCACCAGGGCCCAGGCGAACGCCCGACGCGACGACATCCCAAGATCGAAGATCCCCGTGCACAGCAGGCCCGCGCCGCCTCCCACCGCCAGCGCACCGGCCACCATGTGCCACAGAAGAGTCGGGCTCTGCCAGAGGTCCCGGCCCTCCGCTTGGCCGAACAGAAAGGCGGTGTAGCCTGCCACCCCCAGACCGACGGCGGCCGATGCCCATATCAGCACCGGGACAAAACCAGCCCCGGCCAAACCGAATAAAAACCACAGACCAAGGATCACCGCATGAGCGGTGAGGATCCAAGCGCCCTTCACCAGCCACGAACCCGGATTGCCCTTCGTCAGGATGTAGTGGAACCGGTCGGGACGCTTGAGGTCCACCACCAGCAGGAGACCAGTGAGGGCCAAGAAAAAGCCGGATATGAGAGGAGCGCCCCACCGGGCGAAGGCGCTCTCGGAGTCTGCCCCGAAGAGAATCGACAACGCAAGAGCCATGACGATTCCGGCTGAAATTCCCTTGGTGAGAAAGTAACTCGACACCCGCCATCCCCATGGCATCGGGTGGTCGGTGTTGTAGACCACCCGAGGGGGGCCGTCGGACCGTCCGCCGAGAGACAATGAGGGGGTCTTCTGGCCGTTCTTGCTCTCCCGGGTCGACGGCGTCAGGTCGACGGTCATGAACGACGGCGCCGGGTCACCCCAGATTCCCCCGTCCCCCGGGTCGACGGCGCCCAGGGGATCGATAGCGGACTTGTCCACTCCCCTGTACCACAGATTGGGCCGGGTGCCCTGCTCGGGTGACCGTTGGAGGAGTTGATCGTCTCGGAGCAGTTGGTCCTGGAAGAAGCGGGAAATGGGCGTGGTCGGATCGTTGAGGTCCCCCGAGATAATGGCGCCCTCGGGGCACACCACCACGCAGGCGGGTTCCAGGCCCACCTCTACGCGATGTACGCAGTAGTTGCACTTTTGAGCGGTGTTGTCCAAGGGGTCGATGTACAGCGCGTCGTAAGGACAGGCTTGCATGCAACTCTTGCAGCCGATGCAAAGGCTGGTGTCGAAATCAACGATCCCGTCGTCGCGGCGGAATAGGGCCCCAGTAGGGCAAATCGAGACACAGGGGGCGTCGGAGCAGTGATTGCAACGCAGTACCGAGAATGCCCGCTTGGTGTCGGGCCAGGTCCCCGACTCGATGTACTTCACCCAGGTACGGTTCACACCCAGCGGAACATCGTGCTCGGTCTTACAAGCCACCGTGCAGGCGTGACAGCCAATACATGCCGTCTGGTCGATGACGAAACCGTACTGCAAGGCACTCCTTCCCCGTCCGGGCTCGAAGCCCTCACCGGAACGTGTGAATACGACAAAGAATACCGGCCCGCCATAGCCCTTAGCCGAGCTTCTATCAAGCGACACCACCCAAACCGAAAGACCGGTGGGGAGGCACTCGGCAAAAAAGCCACCACAAAAGAGTACTCATACTGATAGGGGTCCCTTGGCCGGGGCGGGTCTGACCCACACAAAAGCTGGCGTTCTGCCTTGACCCCGATCTGTCGGCCTGTTTCCCGGCTG
>JAAXHN010000195.1 GCA_012270885.1 Acidimicrobiia bacterium
GTGCCGGGCCGGATCGACAGGTTGATGTCCTGGATGATCTCCACCTGAAACTTCTTGAGGAGGGTGGCCAGACCTCGTGCGGAACTGTATACGACCGTGACGCCGCTCACGGCAATTGCAGCGGGTGAAGGGCTAGCCACCGGGTCCACTCCCGCTGGGAGAAGGTGACCGGAGCGCCGCTGAACCGTGGGCGCTTTCCAACAGCAACCTGGTGTAGGGATCCCGGGGATCGGTAACCAGCCGGTCGGTTGGACCGGCTTCAACGACGTCACCATCCTTCATGACTATCAGGGTGGAGCAAGTCTCCGAGACCAGGGCCAGGTCGTGACTCACGATGATGATGGCGGTCCCCAGTTCCTCCCGGACGCGATCGAGGTCGGCCATGATCTGGTCCTGCACGACCACATCCAGCCCGGTGGTGGGTTCGTCGGCCACCAGCAGCGTGGGTTCCAGGACCTTCGCCATCGCTATCAGCGCCCTCTGTCTCATGCCGCCGCTGTACTGGTGGGGATAGTGCCTGCCGCGGGCCGGGTTGATGCCCACCTGCTCCAACGCGGCGGCGCACATCTGCCGCGCCTGGCGGCGGGTTACCTGGCGGTGGACCCGGATCGCCTCGACTATCTGGTTTCCGACCCGTTGCACCGGGTCGAGCGAGTTCATGGCGGACTGCGGCACGAAGGCGAGGTGCTCCCAGCGCAGGGAGCGCATTTCACGATCACCGACGCCATACAGGTCGCGTCCCTCGAACCAGATGGCGCCGCTGACGTCCGCGGTGGCCGGAAGCAGCCGGAGCAGGGCGCGAACCGCGGTAGTCTTCCCCGATCCGCTCTCGCCCACGATGCCGAGCATCTCGCCGGGATCAAGCCGGAGAGAGATCCCCTTGACGGCCCGAACCGGTTCCTCATCGGGCGTGCGCGGTCGATAGGTCACTGCCAGGTACTCCACGACAACCAGGTGATCGGTCCGGGTGCTGCCGCCGGCCAGCGGACTCCTGCGTTCCGGAGCCCGGCTATCGAGACGGGCGGATGCCCCGATGTCGGGGATGTCCATCTGTTTGAGGGCGCGCTGCATTCCCCGACCGACCTGGTAGACCGAGTACATGAAGACCATCAGCGCCAGGCCCGGGAACATTGGCCACCACCAAGCCTGCCTCATCCTCTGGGAGGTGAAGGCGTCGAACATGATCGTTCCCCACGAGAGCGAGTCCGGCGGCGCGAAACCCAGAAAGCTCAAGGAAGCATCCGCCATCACCGCCTCGGCAATAAGCAGCATTGCGTAGACGAGAGCCAGGGCAACGACGTTGGGAGCGATGTGGGCATAGAGCACCCGCCGGGGAGAAGCGCCGCCGGCGATGGCGGCCTTCACGAAGGTGCGTTCCTTGGTGGTTAGCACCTGGGACCGGATCACGCGGGCAGTGGTCCGCCAGAACAGCAGGCCGATCACCGCCACCAGGATCAGGTCGGTGCGCCCGAATATCCCCACCAGGACGATCGCAAAGGGCAGGAAGGGGAGGGCGTAGGCAGCGTCGGTCATCCTCATCAGGAGGTTGTCGACCCTCCCGCCCCGGAAACCGGCGATCAACCCGACGTTGGCGCCTATGAAGACCGCCATGAAAGCGGCCGCGGCGCCCACCGAGATGGTCCGCCGGGTTCCGACGATGACCTGGCTGAAGATGTCACGGCCGAAGTTGGTGGTCCCCATCCAGTGGTCCCATTGCGGAGGCAACAGCCGGGCGATCTCCCCATCGGCAGTCCGCAGACGCTCCTGCGGGTCGTATGGGGCAATCACCGGCGCAAAGATCGCCACCACCACAATGAGACCGAAGATGGCCAGCCCCACCTTGACGCTGTTGTCGCGAAGCGCCACCCGGAACGGGTTGGGACGGCGATGAAGGTCTATGGAAACCTTCCCCGCCCCTCGGACATTCCGCTTCTCCTGCTGGTTCATGTCAACCTGACCCTCGGGTCGAGATAGGTGTACACGATGTCGGCGACGGCATTCACCAGGATTGCCAGCGCTGCTATGGCCATGAAGGTCCCTTGCATCATCGGGTAGTCGAACCGGTTCACCGCATCCACTATCTCCCGTCCCATACCCGGCCAGGAGAAGACGATCTCGATGATCACCGACCCGGCTATGAGATGACCGGCGATCGACGGGACCAGACTCACCATGGGCAACAGGGAGTTGCGAGCGGCGTGAAGAGTGATCCTGGACCGGGAGAACCCCTTGGCGTGCCCGAACTCGAGGAAGTCGTCGTTGAGTATTTCAATCATGGAGGTACGCATGGTCATCAACGGTTCCACGGTGAAGATTGCCGCCAGGATCACCAGTGGCAGTATCAGATGTGAAAGCACATCACCGGAGAAGAACCGTTCGAATCCCTCCACCCGGGGAGCGCCCGGGGTGGTCATGCCCCCTGACGGGGTCAGCCCCAGCGACAGGCTGAAGATCACCAGGGCCATGGTGGCCAGCCAGAACGAGGGCGCCGACTTGATGCTCAGGAATAGCTGGGTGATGAGCCGGTCGAGGCGAGAGTTGGGACGGGAGGCCGTCAGCGAGCCCAGCAGGGCGCCGAGCCCGAAAGCGACCAGCATGGCGGGGAGGACCAGCACGGCGGTGTTGGCGAGTTTCTCGCTGAGCACCGTCGACACCGGCACCCGGTAGCGGAAGGACATTCCCAGGTCGCCCTGGAGAGCATTGGTCAAATAGGACCAGTACTGAACTCCAAGCGACCGGTCCAACCCGAAGGACTCACGAATCGAGTCGGCGGCACTGGCTTCGATCTCGGGTCCGATCAACACCAGGCTGGGATCGCCGGGCACGGCCCGGAACAAAAAGAAGGTCACAGTGACCACGATCCAGAGGGTGAACACCATTACCCCGAGCCTCTTGGTCAGATACGGGGTCACCTATTACCTCACTGATCCATACGGGAAGACTTGGGGCAGGCGACCGGGTGGCCGCCTGCCCCAAATGCTATTCGGACAACGCTATCTGCGACTGCCTATGAGGCGCAGAAGCTCATGTCTCGATTGTCGGCGTTGGAGGGCGGGTAGTAGAGCGTTCCGTCGTCACCGAACACGTACCCGGCCGCCTCCAGGTGGCCTCGCGCGCCGTCGGGATCGTAGGGGACCCCATTCAGATCGGGATTGGCCCACAATGGAGGTGCGATGAGCCCCCTGGACCTTGCCGCCACGCCCTCGTACACGATGTCGATCATGTCCTCGGTGGGAACCAGCATCGACAACGCAAGACGCATGTGCAAGTCGCAGAAGGGCTCGCGGCGCATGTTGTAGTGCAACGCGTTCACTCCGTGGCCGGTGTTCGACTCGATGGCGATTCCCTCGGCACCTTCGAGTATCGCGAGTTGGGTCAAACTGACGAAGTCGCCTAGGACGTCGATCTCTCCGGCTTCGAGCGCTGCGAACACTCCGTCGAGGCTCCCGAACTCCACCCACACCAGGCCGGGTGCGGCCGGTGGGCTGAAGTGATCGGTGTGAGCTGCCAAGCGCAAGTCCTCGCCCAGGGCGCGCGATTCGAACTTGAAGGGTCCAGACCCGATCGGATCATCATTGGCGAACGACGAGGGGTCATCAATTGCCGACCAGACGTGCTGGGGAAGGATGGGCACCTGGGCCAGCGCCGTCGTGGCGAAAGCCGCGTTGGGCGCCGAGAGGGCGATCTCCACGCTGTTCCCCTCGGCCGTCACCGACTCGATCGGGGACAGGCGTCCTCCGTACAGCGGAGACTCTTTCTCAACCAGGTAGTTGAACGTGAAGGCCACGTCCTCTCCGGTCACCGCCTCGCCGTCGTGGAAGGTCATCCCGTCCCGCAGGGTGACGGAGATGGTCGAACCATCGATGGAGTAGTCCGAGGCGGACCAGTTGACCAGATCGCCGTCGGGTCCGATGCGGAGCAGCGGGTCATACATGTGAGAGATGACGACTGCCGCCTCCGAGGTGGCCGCCACCACTGGGTTGAGCGTCTGGGCCCCGGACGTGAGACCGATGACCAGCGGCTCGGGATCGCCGACCGGGGTCAAGCCGATGGCGTTCCAGAAGTGATAGACGGGTGTGCCCACCGACTTGGTGGCATTCGTCCAACCCGCGCTGTTGTAGGCTCCTCCGATCACGATGTGGATGAAGGGCGCCAGCGGCTGATGGTCGTGCAGAAGTTGTTGCATCTCGCGCACGGCCGCGAGCCTCTCCTCGAAGGTCGTGGCGTTCACCTGAGCCTGGTACAGGTCGTCATAGGCCGGGTTGGTGTATCCCGAGAGGTTTGAGCCGTCTATGACTGCCTTGGCGGTGGTGAACCGGGCCAGGAAGTTCTCCGGGTCCAGCCGGTCGGTTGTGGGGTCATAGATGATGATGTAGACATCAAAGTCCTTGACCGTGAAACCGCGCCTCCCCAACTCGGAGTCTTCGACGGGTTCGATCTCGGTCGGAACTCCCGCCGCCGTCCAGGATTCAGCAATCAGCCGGGCTTGCTCGTACCTCGGCGGTCCGGCAGCGGCCGTCTTGGTGATGATCCGAAGCGTCGGCACCGGCCGCAGTTCCTCTGGCTCCTCCATGGGAGCTTCGGTGGTGGCCGGTGCTTCGGTGGTGGCCGGCGCTTGGGTGGTGGCCGGAGCTGCAGCCGTGGTGGCCGGTTCTTCGTCATCACCACACGCCGCCGCTATGAGCGCGAAAACGGCGACATACGCCATCCAACGCGCCCATTGGCTTCTGTGCTGTAGGGGCATGGTTGTCCTCCTTGTCGATACTTCGAGCATTCCCTTCGGGTTGCATCTTGCGTAGAAGTCATGCGCTGGACTCTCTTTGCTCGGCGACCTGGTGGGAGGGGGTCGCCGGGGAAACGGCATTTGCGATGGAGGCATCGATCTTGTGGTCGAATCGATCTGACTCCCTGAATTTGACCACGTCTATAGCCTCGACGTGCACGAACACCTGGTCCAGGTGTCGCACTTTCCTTTCGAGAATCCGCTGGACACCTTTCCCAACGGTGTGGCCTTCTCCCACCGAGAGCCTCGAGTCGACGCCGATCGAGATGTCGGCGCGGAGGCGATGGCCCATCCACCGTACCTGGCAGTTGTTCACACTCAGCACTTCTTCGATGGAGTTCGTGACGCTCTCGACCTCGTCGACGACCTCCGGGTCCACGGCGTCCATAAGCCGCCAGTAAATGTCTCGCGCCGCCGACCAGAGGATCCGAAGGATGATGATGCCGACGATGATGCCGGCGATCGGATCGGCGCGCTCGAATCCCAGCCCGACACCCACCGCGCTGGCCGCTACCGCCAGCGACGTGAACCCGTCGGCTCGGGCGTGGCGTCCGTCGGCGACCAGGGCCGCCGATCCGATCTGGCGGCCAACCCGAATCCGATATACGGCTACCAGTTCGTTGCCCAGGAAACCAATAACTCCAGCCGCAAACAGGACGCCGAGGTAATCAAGGTCGCGTGGATTGAAGAGCCGGTCGACGGACTCCCAGATCGCGATGATCGCCGAAAGGAGAATCATCAACACGATGAACAGGCCGGCGATGTCCTCGGCCCGGCGGTACCCGTAGGTGTAGCGGCGGGTAGCCGCTCTTCTCCCCAGCCGGAAGGCGATGAACAACGGCACCGCAGTAAGCGCGTCGGAGAAGTTGTGAATGGTGTCGGCGATCAGGGCCACCGATCCGGTGACGAATATGATCCCCGCCTGGATCACGGCGGTCACCATCAACCCTGTAAAAGAGATGACCAGCGCCCTGATACCGCGTTCGCTGCTCTCGAGAGCGGTGTCGATCGACTCGGCGTGATCATGGGAGTGGGTCCCGAACAACTCACTCACTCCGTGCTTGAACCCCGACCAGATGCCGGAACCGTGGGGGTGGTCGTGACCGTGCCCGTCGGAATGAGCATGCCC
>JAAXHN010000196.1 GCA_012270885.1 Acidimicrobiia bacterium
GTTATCGCTCATCTCTATCAACCTAGCGGTCAGGCTGCCAGGATTTTCTAAACTCCTTCTCCTATGCCGATAGATGTGGATGTCGCCCATGTCGCCAACCTGGCGCGGCTGGCGCTCTCGTCGGACCTCTTGGGCCGGTACCGCGAGGAGTTGGGAGTCATCCTGGACCATGCCTCCCGGGTGCAGGAAGTCGACACCTCTGCCGCTCTCCCCCTTGCTCACCCGCTGGGGCAGACCAACGTGTTCCGGGCCGACGAGGTGCGCCCCTCGCTCAACCGCGATGAGGTGTTGGAGATGGCGCCGGAAAGCCGGGATGGTTTCTTCGTGACCTCGCCGGCTCTCGACTGACCCGGCGATGCCCTCCGGACCGCACTCGATTACCTCCGCAGGCGCGGCGCTGCGCTCCGGGGAGAAAACCTCCGTCGAGTTGCTGGCGGCAGTGATGTCCCGAGCTGAGATGACCGAGTCGGAGTTGCATTGTTATCTCAACCTTGACCGGGAGGGGGCCATGGCGGCGGCCCACCGGGCTGATCGAGAGTTGGGCAGAGGACAGGACCGGGGACCCCTCCATGGAATTCCCGTGGCTGTGAAGGACAATATGTGCACCCGGGGGTTGGAGACCACCTGCTCCTCTAAGATTCTGGCCGGGTATCGACCTCCATACGACGCCACTGCGGTGGCCCGGCTGCGGGAGGCGGGAGCGGTGATCGTCGGGAAAACCAACCTGGACGAATTCGCCATGGGTAGCTCCACCGAGAACTCGGCCTACGGGCCCACCCGCAATCCCTGGGACACCGGCCGGGTCCCCGGAGGATCGTCGGGTGGTTCGGCGGCGGCGGTTGCGGCCGGCTCGGCGATCGCCGCACTGGGCTCGGATACCGGCGGCTCCATTCGCCAGCCGGCCTCCCTGTGCGGAGTGGTGGGGCTGAAGCCCACTTACGGGCTGGTCAGCCGGTACGGGTTGGTGGCGTTCGCTTCGTCACTGGACCAGATCGGGCCGCTCACCCGTACCGTCCGGGACGCCGCGCTATTGCTGTCCGCCGTGGCCGGGCACGACCCGGCCGACGCCACTTCCTATGCCGGACAGGCTCCCGACTTTGCGGGAAGCCTGGACAGGGGTGTGGACGGGCTGAGATTGGGAGTGGTGAAGGAGTTGGGAGGGCAGGGATACCAGCCCGAGGTCTCGGAAACGACCGAGGAGATGTTGAATATGCTGGAGGCCCGGGGCGCCGAGGTGATGGAAGTCTCCCTCCCGCTATTTGATGTGGCGCTCTCCGCCTATTACTTGATCGCGCCTGCCGAGTGCTCGGCCAATCTCGCCCGGTTCGACGGGATACGCTATGGACTCTCCATCAAGGGCCCCACCGCCTCGGCCACTATGGGCGAGACCCGCGCCGAGGGGTTCGGCCCGGAGGTTATCAGACGGATCCTGTTGGGGACCTATGCCCTCTCAGCCGGTTATTTCGACGCCTTCTACGGGCAGGCCCAAAAGGTGCGTTCCCTGCTATTGAATGAATTCTATGAGGCATACGGGAAGGTGGACGTTCTGGTCTCCCCAACCAGTCCCACCACTGCCTTCAGGTTGGGCGAGCGGACCCAGGATCCCCTGGCCATGTATATGAGCGACATCTGCACCATCCCCTCCAACCTGTCGGGCCACCCGGCAATATCGGTGCCAACAGGCCTCGATTCCCAGAAGCTTCCCATAGGTTTCCAGATAATGGCTCCGGCGCTCGGCGAAGAAATAATGCTGGCAGTCGCCGCCGAGGTGGAGAGACTGGCGGGCTTTGACGCCCTGCCCCCGCCGGCCCTGGCCCCACCGCCCGGGGTGCCCCTGTGAAGTGGGAGCCGGTAATCGGGATCGAGGTCCATGTGGAGTTGGACACCGACTCCAAGATGTTCTGCGGATGCCAGGTCTCCTTCGGCGATCCCCCCAACACCCATGTCTGCCCGGTATGCCTGGCCCTCCCCGGCTCGCTTCCGGTGCCCAACCGGAAGGCGATCGAGAAGATCATCCAACTGGGGCTGGCGCTCAACTGTCGAATCAACCCCGGCTCTGTCTTCCATCGCAAGAGCTACTACTACGCTGATCTGCCCAAGAACTATCAGATCAGCCAGTTCGATGTTCCCGTGTGCTTGGACGGCTGGCTGGACGTGGAATCGGATGAGAGCCGGTTCCGGGTGGGGATCGAGCGGGTGCACATGGAGGAGGACACCGGCAAGTCGGTGCATGTGGGTGAGGGGGGAAGAATCCACTCCGCGGCGGAGACCCTGGTGGACTTCAACCGGGCCGGCACCCCCCTGGTTGAGGTCGTCTCCCGCCCGGACCTGCGAAGTGCCGCCGATGCGCGAACCTATGCCCAGGAGTTGCGGGCCGTCGTGGTTGAGACCGGAGTCTCGGATGCCCGGATGGAGAGAGGCTCGATCCGGTTCGACGCCAATGTCTCCATCCGTCCCGAGGAAAGCCTGAAGCTGGGCGTGAAGGTGGAGATCAAGAACATGAATTCCTTCCGATCGCTGGAGAAGGCCATTCGCTCGGAAATCGAGCGGCAGACCGCGCTGGTCACAGCCGGTGAGAGGGTTGTGATGGAGACCCGGCACTGGGACGAGGATGCGGAGGTCACCCACGGGATGCGCACCAAGGAGGGAAGCTCCGATTACCGCTATTTCACCGAGCCGGACCTGGCGCCGATGGTCTTTGACAGTTCCTGGGTGGATGAGGCCCGTTCCCTTCTGCCCGAGCTTCCCGCTCTGCGCAGGGATCGCTACCGGGGGATGGGAGTAAGGCCCGCCGCGGCCCGGGTGCTTGCTTCCTCGGATCCACAACTCAGAAGCCTGTTCGAGGAGGCCGTGGAGTCCGGCGCCGATCCGGTGGCGGCCGGGAACTGGGTGACGGGCGAAGTGACCGCCTCTCTCCGGCGCAGGGAGGTCTCCCTGGAGGGTCTTCCGCTCCGGGGAGAGCAGATCGCGGCCCTCACCCGTATGGTCAGCGAAGGCCTCGTGTCTGCCGGCGCCGCCCGCGAGGTCCTGGAGGGGGTGATAGACGGGGAGGGGAGCCCCTCCGAGGTGGCCACCCGCCGCAACCTCTTGCAACTCTCCGACCGCACGGCTTTGCAACAGGTGGTGGAAGAGGTGATGGCCGCCAATCCCGAGGCGGTGGAACGCTACCGGTCGGGGGAACGGAAGGTGCGGGGGTTCCTGGTGGGCCAGGTGATGAGATCCACCTCCGGCCGCGCCGATCCCCGGGCGGTCAACGAAATACTCTCCGCGCGGTTGTAACCACGATCCCGGCGGTTCGTGGGGCTATCCCCCGTAGGTGATGTACTCGTCGAGGGTCTGGTCCGGGCGGGAGTCCCCGCTGTAGGTGAGAATGCGATAGTTGGCCATGGACGGCTCTCCGACTTCCACGAATTGGTAGTCTCCTCCGATTCCCAGGTAATCGGGATCCTCTCCCGCCGCGATCAGGTCCCGGCACTGTACGAAACTGCGGCACTTGGTCCCCGTCCGGGTCACGTCGTTGATCTCCCGGGCGATTACGGTCGGGTCGCTGGAGCCGGCCACCTCCGCGGCGAGTGCGATGATGATGAGCGCGTCGTATGTTTCGGCGCCGTAGCCGTAGATGCCGTGCACGCCCCCTGGGTAGGCGGTCTCGAGCCGGTCGGTGAAGTGGCGGATAGTCCTCAGGTCCACCGAGTTCTCGGCGCCCCGCATCCCGGTGAGGATGGAGGGGTCGGAGACCGAGCCGCCGATGCTGGCGATGTGGCCGGCCGTTCCGTGAACTTTGGTGTCGGAGGTGGGCCCGATGCCTCGTTCGTGCATGGTTGTAACCAGTGCAGCCGCCTCTTCGAAGCCGATGACGAAAACGGCGTCGGGATCGGCGGCCACCAGCAGGTCCGCCTCGGCGTCGAAGGTGTCGGTGCCGGGGGCGTAGGCGATGAAGGGATCGATCACTCCTCCCAGTTCCTCGAAGCTGTCGCGGAAGGCCACGGCCAGTCCGGTCCCGTAGGATTCCTGCCGGTAGATCACCCCTACTGTCTCGATGCCCTCCGACGCCATCAGTTGCGCCGTCATCGCCGAGAGCAGCAGGTCGGGAGGAGCGGTGCGGAAGTAGAGCCCGTTGTCGGGGTAGGTGGTGAAATCGGGGGAGGTGTTGGATGGGGCGAACTGGATGACTCCGGCTCCGGTAATCTTGTCGATAACCAGCTTTGAGACGGCGGAACTGGCCGCACCCACGATCGCATCCACCCCTAGGGCGAGAAGCCGGTCCACCTCGGGGTTGGCCACATCCTGGCTGAGATCTCCCGAATCGGCCTCATAGAGAGTGACGTCGGCGCCCAGCACCCCTCCCGCCGCATTGAGGTCCTCCACAGCCAGCCTGGCCGCGGCTGTCAGGGTCGGGCCGAAGGAGGCCAGGTCTCCGGTGATCGGGAACAGCGTCCCTATCACCAGGTTTTCACTATCGGCGGTCTCCGAAGTCGGTCCCGAGATCATTTCTCTGGCGGTCAGGCCAACCAGAACGAGGATGAACACCGCCAACCCGACTGTTCGCTTGGGGAAGGTTCCGGAGTTCTTCTTGCGGGCCAATGTCTCTCCTGGGCTGGCGCGACCCTAAGACTAAGAAACTCGACGGTCAAAGGTCCCTCCTTTAGGCGGTCCTTACGGGGGGAAAGCGGACAGAGGGACCGCCAGCGGCGCCAGAGGTAGCATCATCGGCATGCGCACGGGGGTATATCTGTTTCTGGTCTGGGGGGTTCCGGTGGCCACCGTCGGGACTCTCTGCTACCTGGCTTATTCCCGGCGCAGCTCGTCGGGCCGGTCTTTGCAGCGGCGCTGAGGCGGATACAGGATGGAGTTCCTGTGGGAAGTACTGGCGGATGCGGTCGAGGTTCTTTCCCGCGCCGGTCCCGAACTCTGGGTGGTGGTGGCGCTCACTCTCGCCGTCTCCGCCGCCTCCACAATGATCGGCGTACTGCTTGGGGTTCCCCTGGGAGCAGCTCTTGCGCTCGGCCGGTTTCGTGGAAGAGGCGTCCTGCGACTGGCGGTGAGTGTTGGCATGGGATTCCCACCCGTGCTGGCAGGGCTCCTGCTCCTTCTGGTGTTCTGGCGGTCGGGTCCGTTGGGAGGCCTCGGTCTGATCTTCACCCCCGCCGCAATGGTGATCGCCCAGGTGGTCCTGGCAACTCCCGTCGCGGCCGGGGTCGTCTCGGGATCCATCCGAGGTTTGGGCATGGTCCCGATGGAGCAACTGACCGCTCTGCGGCTGGGGCGGATGGCGAGGGGGATGGTGGCGGTTCGGGAGGCGCGGGCCGGGGTGGCCACGGCGGTGGCGGCTTCCTTCGGGAGGGTGGTGGCCGAGGTCGGGGCGGTGCTGGTGGTAGGAGGCAACATCGTCGGGGAGACACGGGTGCTGACCACCCTGATCGTTGAGGAGTCCCGCCAGGCGCGATTCGGCGCGGCGGTGGCGGCCGGGGCGATGTTGCTGGTCATCGCCCTGTTTGTGAACATAGCCGTGGGCCGATTGGGAGAAGACGGACTATGAGAGTCTCGTTGCGGTACCCGAGTCGCGACCCTGTTCTGGACGTGGAGGGACTGGAGTTGATCGAGGGTCGCCGGACGGTGGTGTTCGGGCCTAACGGAGCCGGTAAGACGACCCTGCTGAGGTTGCTGGCGGGGACCCTTCCCGGAGGGCCGGGATGGGAGTGCGCCTACCTGCCCCAGACTCCCCATCTCTTCCGGGGAGGGACCGGCTGGAACCTGGGGCTGGGCCTGGACGCCCCCCAATCCGCCCGCGCCGAAGAACTCGCCGCCCGACTGGGATTGGGAGACCGGCTGTCGGAGCCCGCCGCCCTTCTGAGCGGCGGGGAGAGACAGAGGATTGCCCTGTCCCGGGTTCTTGCCCGGCAAGAACCGTGGGTGCTGCTGGACGAGCCGCTGGCGCCGATCGACGCCGAGGACCGGGCGGCGGTGGCCAAGCTGATCGCCGAGGGGGTGGGAGAGCGGGGGGCGGTCATCGTCACCCACGATCTGGAGACAGCTGCCGCGCTCGGCACCCACATAGCCGTCCTCGTGGAGGGTCGGCTGCGTCAGCAGGGACCTCTGGGAGAGGTGTTGGCCCACCCGACCGACTCGCGGGTGGCGGGTGTAGTGGGGGTCTCCAATCTCTGGGAGGGAATAGGAGTGGCCCGGAGGGGAAGCTTTTCCGTTGCGAGGGTGGGATCCGTGCAGGTGTGGGGTGGCGGGAACATCGAGATCGGGACTCGGTGCCGGGTCCTGTTCCGGGGGGAGTCGGTGGCGATTCTGGGCAGCGAAGAAGGGTCCGGCTCGGTGCGTAACCGGTGGGGGGGCAGGGTGGCGGAGGTTCGCCAGGGCGGTCGCTGGGTGGAGTTGGAGGTGGATGTAGGGGGAGTGGAGCTCACCGCAGTGATTACCCCGGGGGCGATGGACGAGATGGGCCTGGAGATCGGCTCGACGGTGGTGACCGGGGTGAAGGCGTCCGCAGTGCGGTTGCTCCCCGGCGGCTGAGGTGGGAAGCCGGTCATGGCTGACAGCGGTCCTGGCGGCCGCGCTGGCAGCGGGAGCACTGACGGGATGTTCGTCTGGTGAGACCAGGGTGACGGTGGTGGCGGGTACGACCCTGGTGGACGGGAGACTCCTGGAAAGGGTGACCGCTGACTATGAGGGACGGCGTCCGGACGTGCGATTGAGTGTGGTGGGCGCCCCTAGTGCCCGGGCGTTGGCCCTGGCGGAGGCGGGATCGGCGGATGTGACCATCACCCATGACCCGGCCCTGGAGGAGCGCTTCATCGCTGAAGGGAGAGGGGAGTTGGCGACGGAGGTGTTCTCGAGTCGATTCATCCTGGCCGGCCCCCGGCCGGAGTCCGGGGCGTTGAAGGGAATGTCAGCGGTTGAAGCGTTCAGATGGATCGCCGAGCAGGGTCACCCGTTCGTGAGCCGGGCTGACGGATCCGGTACCTATCAGGTGGAGAGGGAGATCTGGGATCGGGTGGGGGTGGATCCGACCGGCCGGGAGTGGTATGTGGAGACCCGGCAGGGTATGGGTTTGACCCTGCAGGTGGCTTCCCAGAGGGAGGCCTTTGTCCTGGTGGAGTTGAGCGTTTTCCTGACCGCGGAGAAGACCACCGGCCTGCTGGACGCGGCCCTTGATCCGGCAGGGCTTGAAAACCCCTATCGGGCCATTGCGGTCAAGGGCTCTCCGGTGAGAGAGGAGTCCTTGGCTTTCGTAGAGTGGCTGGGATCCCGGAGTGGGCGGGAGGCTGTGAGGAGGGCGAATCTGGAGTTGTACGGCGCTCAGATATTCGAGCCATAGTCACGCAGCGGATTCGGTAGGGTTGCGGTTGTCGATGGAGAGATTCACAAAGATCGTGGCCACCCTGGGGCCGGCAGTGGCGTCCCCGGAGAAGATCAGGGAGCTGGTGGCGGCTGGAATGGACGTGGCGCGCCTCAATTTCTCCCATGGCGACCATGACCTCCACCGCCGGTTCGTGGAGTGGGTGAGAGAGGCCGGGCAGCAGGAGAGGAAGACGGTAGCGGTCCTCCAGGACATCTCCGGCCCCAAGCTGAGGGTCGGCAGCGTGGCCGACGGGAGGATCTCTCTGCATGCCGGCGAGCGGGTCTGCCTGGTCCCCGGGGGGAAGTCCCCGGGAGGCAGCCGGACCATTCCCATCAACTATCCGAGGCTGCTGGAAGACCTGGGAGAGGGAGACGGGGTGGTGATGGCCGACGGGCTGATCAGGATGACGGTGGTGGAGAGACTCCCGGACCGACTGGTGGCCGAGGTCCGGTGGGGAGGCGAACTAACCAGCGGCAAGGGGGTGGCTTTCCCCGAGACCCTATTGCGACTGCCTCCCGTAACCGAAAAGGACCGCGCCGATCTGGCGTTGGGAACCGAACTGGAGGTGGATTACGTGGCCGCCTCCTTCGTATGGACCGGTGAGGATGTGCGGGCAATCAAGCAACTGGCTGGCATGGCGCCCGTGATCGCCAAGGTGGAGTTGGCGGCCGCCTATCAGAACCTGGATGAGATCCTGGCCGAGGCAGAGGGGGTGATGGTGGCCCGGGGCGACCTTGGCGTGCAACTCCCCCTGGCCCGGCTTCCCATAGTGCAAGCGGACATCCTGCGCCGCACCAACCGCGCAGGGCTGATTTCCATCACTGCCACCGAGATGCTGGAGTCCATGACTCGCTCTCCTCGACCCACCCGGGCGGAGGTGACCGACGTGGCCACCGCGGTGGCAGCCGGCAGCGACGCGGTGATGTTGTCGGCTGAGACGGCGGTGGGGGACTACCCCATCCGGGCCACCGAGGTGATGTCGGAGATCTGTGCCGAAATGGAGAAGGAACTCCTGAAGGAGCAAGGCGATCCGGCGGTGCCCTACATCACCGCGGGCGGCGGCACTGCCTCGGCGGTGGCTCGCTCCGCGGTGGACGCGGCGCACAACCTTGGCATCGATACCCTGGTGGCCTTCACCGAGTCCGGGTCCACTGCCCGGATCCTCTCCAAGTACCGTCCCCGGGCCCGCATCATTGCTTTCACTCCCATTGTCAGGGCTCTGCGTCAAGCGGCCCTGTACCGGGGGGTCACGCCTCTCGAGTTCGCCCGGAGGGACCACACCGACCTGATGTTCGCGGCCGCCGAGAAGATCCTGGAGAAGGAGGGGATTTGCCAGAGGGAAGACTTGGTGGTGATGGTGGCGGGAACCCCTCCCAACCAGGAGGCTTCCACCAACCTGTTCAAAGTCCAATCCATAGGAGAACGGCATCGCCTCTCCTTCTCTCCACGGCGAGGGATGGTGGGTCGACGCAGTTGAACAGATGGCATGGGTCGGCGTAAACCTCGGGCCGATCACGCAGGGTCCCGGAGCCGGCCGGGTCCCCGGTTAGAATCCCCCGAGCGAAGAAAGGGAGCCCCTTGGGACAGCAGATAGAGATCCTCTCCACCGAGATGGTCGGCGACGTCCTGGTGATCGACACCAACCGTACCTTGGGGGGCCAGGACGGGGAGAGCTACGCTGACTCGGACGCCGCCCGCTCCCATAAGACCTTCCCTGCTCGACTTTCGGTCCGCTTGATGGACCTCGATCCCCACATCAACCGGGTCTTCACCCTCTCCAACACTGTCACATTGCGCCGGTCGGGGGGATGGACAGAGGGACAGGTGGAGCAGGTTTCAGAGTCGATCGGGGAGTTCTTTCTCTTCTACTCCGTGGAATAGACAGACCGGTGGCCTGCCGACCAGGCAACTGGGACGGTTCGCCGTTCTGTACGACAGCGGCCAGATCCCCGAGTACCACCAAGTCGTGGACACCATCATGGCCGGGGAGAGGAAATACTCGCCTACCACAGCAGCGGACGAGCCTCGAACGGGCCCCTGGAAGGGCTCAACAACCTATTCCAAGTCCTACGCCAGTCGCCCACGGGTTCACCAACTACGGCAACTACGCAGCCCGAGGAATCCCCCTAACATGACCCCCTTTCACCGAACATAGAACAGCCGAACCCCACGTTTTGGTGGTGGTTCATTTTCTTTGTTTGGTGGTGCTTCGACGCCGTCGGTATTTGCGGTTACGTCGGGTGGTTGTTGGCCGGTTGTGTTTTGGTGGTGGTTTGAGGGTGTACTTGCCGGATGGCTTCTTGCGTACTTGCCATCGGTCGTCGTGGACTTTGTGGTGGCATCGGGAGCACAATAAACACATGTCGTCGAGGTCGGTGTTTCCTTGCACCGCCCAGGGGATTATGTGATGGGCCTGACACCAGTTGGCGGTGGCGCCGCATCCAACACAAGCCTTGTCCCGTGC
>JAAXHN010000197.1 GCA_012270885.1 Acidimicrobiia bacterium
CGTCGGGACTGCCACCAGGTTGACCGCGGACTTCACGTCGAAGAGATACACGGCATCCACACCCAGAGACGGCGCTGATACGGCAACCGCGTTGGCTCCCAGGGGGTTGCCGGCAGGAACCGGGTGAGAGAGGAAGAAGCTACCGGCGTCGCCGGTTACAGCCCGCAGACCCTGCCGAGTTGTAACGGCTACATCCGCCAACGGATAGGATCCCAGCAGGACGGTTCCTCGTAGGGTAGCCGATTCTCCGCGAGTCACAGGTTCAAGGGGGTCGGCGATGAGCCGTGGCACACCCACCACAACGGAGTGTCCCCCAAGGGTCGGCGCCAGATGCTCCGTGCCATCGAAGCCGACGGCGATCTCCACCGTCGTCTCCACTTCCGGGTCCTCGAGTTCCGGCTCCATCGGCAGCTCTAGCCTGAAACTGCCATCAGCCGCGGTGAACAGGGGCTCCCCATCGGTGTCGCCCACCCATACCTGGGCGCCGGGCACCGGCTGGCCGTCGGCCTGGGCCAAGTGGCCCTCCAGCTCCAGGACATCCCCCAACCTGAGCACTCCCGGCCCCTCTACCGTCAGCGCCGTGGGGGCAAGGACCGCGAAGGAAACTGCCGCAGAGCTGGAGGCGAGATTATCCCTCTCACGGAAGTTGACCGTAAAGGAATGCGTCCCGGTCGTGGCCAGTGGCGGAGTCCGGTATTCGAAGGAGCCATCGTTCGCGGTGGTGGTGGAACCGAAGATGCTTCCAGTATCGTCTCTTATGGTCAAATCCCGGGTTCCTATGTCCGGCAGTGTGCTGGATGATATGCCGCCGTGCAACGTGGCCGTCTCTCCCTGCATCACCGAGCGGGGGCCTCGAACGAACAGGGTGGTAGCGTGCTGGGCGGAGACCGTGCTGGAGGCTCGGGAAGGAAGCACCGGGTATTCGCCGCCGTACTCGGCCCGCACCACGAACTCACCTATCACCCCCAGGGTGTCCCAGGCGCTGAAGCCGCCGTCTTCGCCGACGGTGACCCTCTGCCCTGCGCCGTGGCCTACCGCTACTGTCACCTCCTGCCCGGCCATCGGCTCTCCCCTGGCGTTGAGCAGTGACCCTTGGATGGAAAAGCTCTCCTCGGCCTCCACTTTGCCCAGGGGGTCGAGGCTCAACTCGGTGGGCATGACCGCCGTCAACTGGAGCCTGACGGCGTTCCCGGTAAGAAAGTCCTGGTCCTGGAACTCGACCTCGACCTGGTGGGAGCCGGGTTCCGAGAAAGTATGGGCGAAGTTGAACTCGCCGGAGGCGTCGGTAAGCTGCGGCGGCAGGTTCTGCCCGTCTATAGTCGCCTGCAACTCCAGGTCGGCGACACCGCTCCCGGTGTCGTCCACGAACTTGCCCCGAAAGAGCGCATTGGTGTCAACGGCCACTTCGTCCGGCCCGGTGAGCTGCAGTCCGCTTTCGGAATATACGGTAATGTCCGGGTCGCTCCACGACTCGACGTACTTCTCGTTGCCGATGGCGCGAGCCAATAGCTGGAAGGGGCCTCTCTCCACCGATGCCGGTAGCTGCACCTCCGCCCGGAACCTGCCATTCCGGGCCGTGGCATTGCCGATAACGACGCCGCCTTGCTCCTTGGTCTCGTTTATGTAGACCTCCACCTCCATTTGAGCCACCGGGGCGCCCCCTACAGTGCGGACAGTGCCCTCGACGGTGAACTCGGACTTCCTGTGCACCTCTTCGGACCATTCCGTGATGGCGGTCACTGTACGCGCAGGCGGGGGTGGAGAGGGCTGCTCGGGCGGCGGCAATGGAGGCTGGGGTGGTGGTTCGAGATTCTCCGGGATTCGGGAGGGTGCGCCGCCGGACGCAGTGGGTTCGATGGTCACCCAGCCCACGCCCTCCAGCGCTATTTCCGCCCACTGGTGAGCCTGGTCAAGCATGACGGTCTGTCGCTCTTCCGTATCGGCAATCATCCAGCCCGACACAACCCTGGCGGGAATGCCCACCGAACGGGCCAACACCACGAAGGCCGAGCTGAAGACACCACAGGTGCCCTCCCGGTGGTCGAATAGGAACCAATCCACCGGGTCGCGCCCGGGGGGAGGTCTCTCACGCCCGGAACCGTCGGCAAAGCGGTAGGTGTACTGGGTGCTGAGGTATTTTTCCAGTGCCTTCGCTTTGTCGTAGGGGGAGTCGTGGCCTGCGGTAATCTCCAGCGCCAGGTCGCGAATGCGCTGCGGC
>JAAXHN010000198.1 GCA_012270885.1 Acidimicrobiia bacterium
CAGACCCTCAAGGAGGGATGGATGGATATCGGCATCCTGACCGGTAGGCAGGCTGAAGCGGAAGAGGCCATACACCGGTTCGAGCACAACGTTGAGGACCTCTCCGAGGATCTCCCCGCCGGAGCGGCCGGCACGAGGGTGGCGGTCGGCTTCGGTGACACCAACTGGATGATCTGGGATTCCTCCTCGTTCTGCGAGTTCCTCCACCATGCGGGTGCCGGTACTTGCGTACTTCCTGCACAGCCTGAGTCCGAGTACGGCTCTCCGGACAGCGAGTTCTCATGGGAGTCCATAGTCGATGGCGACCCCGAGGTCTGGGTGATGATCACCTGGCCGGGGAGTGCCCGTGCCGACTCGGTCACCGAGGCGGCGTGGTTCGAGACCACCGCCCATCGGGAGGGTCGGATCTGCAATGAGGACTCTGCAGGTTCCTTCGGTCATGGACTGCTGATGCTCCAGTGGGCATACCAGTGCTACCTGAACGCTGGATGGCCGAGCATCTATGACCATCCGGGCGACCTTGCTGTGTGGCTCCCGGAGGACCACTGAAGCGACCCCGACAACTGGCGCCACGAGGTGGCCGCCCATCGCGGCGGCCCTCCGTGACTTGAGAGGGAACCTCGCTGTACCGGAGTCGCCGCTGGAAGCAGGCGATCACGGTCGTGATCGTCCTCTCCTGCCTGTCCGCGGGGGTGGTGCTCTGCTCGCTGGCGTGGGGAACACCCACTCTCTCGGTGGGAAAGGTTGTAGGCGCCCTGCTTGGTTCGGAGGGCGTGGAGGACAGCCACCGTTTCATCGTGCGCGATCTCCGGCTTCCCCGCGTCATCGGGGGAGCATTGGCCGGGGCAATGCTGGGTGCCTCGGGCGCAGTGATGCAAGACACGCTCCGCAATCCCCTGGCTGGGCCAGAGCTGATCGGGGTGTCGGCTGGAGCCTCCTTGGCCGTGGCCACCATCGTGGCATTCCGGCTGCCGTTTCCCGGGATCGCCTTGCCCATCGCCGCCCTTGTGGCGGGGCTCATCACGGGGACGCT
>JAAXHN010000199.1 GCA_012270885.1 Acidimicrobiia bacterium
GCCTACGCCAACTTCCTGATTGCGGAAAACCTCTGGCGCGCCCAACGCTACGGCGTCGGCGGCGAGATGATCGACCTTGCCAGGGGCGCCCTGGTACCGGTCCCCGATCTGGTCGAGGAGATCGTCCAGTTGGTGTGGCCCGATGCCCAAGCTCTGGGATGCACAGAGGAGATCGAGCACATCCGGGTGATTTGTCGGAGGGGCACATCCGCCGATCGCCAGCTGGCTGTTTACAACCAGGCGCTGGCCTGCGGGGCCACCGGCGACGAGGCGATCAAGGCCGTGGTGGACGCCCTGATCGCCGACACCCTGATGCCTCCCCAGGATTGATCCGGTCGTCGGACCGTCGACCCGTCCCAGGCGCCTGCGGGACCATGATGCGGGGTATTGCTGTCGGCGCCCGGCCAGTGCCGGAGATCAGCCACCCGGCATGGGATCGAAGTCCATGCCCAGCTCGGCCTTGCCGAGGTGTTCTTCCATCTCCGGGGCCTTGAAGATGATGGCGGTCTGCGCCAGCAGGTCCCGGTACATCCTCTCATAGGGGCTTGCTGCCACGATCCCGTGCGCACCTGCTAGTCGGAAGGACTCCCGGGCCACTTCCTCGGTCATCCTCCGGACGTGGTAGAGCGCCAACAGGCTGATCCAGGCCCGCTTCTCCTGCGGGAAGTGGGGATCGGACAGCTTGGCGGCGGTGTCGTAGAGAACCGTGGACGCCGAACGCACCCAAAAGCTCATCCGCCCGTAGGTGGACTGGGCCCATCCCACGTCGGCGCGGGTCATAGCCACCTGGCCCTTGATAGCCACCGCGATCCCGCCCTTGCGCTTGCGGAGGTACCCGGCCATGTAATCCAGGATCCGGCGGCAATGGCCCACCTGCATCCCACCGCCGGAGAGATTGAGAAGACCGAACGCCATGTGCTGGACTTCGCCCTCGTCGTCGGTGAAGGTGGCCTGGGGCTGATCAAGGTCCCGAACCATCGCGTACTTGTCGGGCACGAAGGCATTCTCGATGGTCACCGAGTTGGTGGCGGTCCCCCGCAGGCCCATAGCGTTCCAGTCGTCGTGGATGTTCATGCCGGGCGTCCCCACCGGAACGAACATCACCAACAGCTTTCGACCCACCAACTCCCCCTGCTCGTCCACCACCGAGGCAATGGTCCCCACATAGGTGGCGCCGTCGGAGTTGGTGGCGAACCCCACCCGACCGCCGCCCAGCCATCCCCCGTCCAC
>JAAXHN010000200.1 GCA_012270885.1 Acidimicrobiia bacterium
GCGAAGGCCAGGGACCTGGTGTCCAGCTGGGGACTGCCCGAAGGCTTCTGAACGTCGAACAAGAGGTCGAAGCCCTCGTGCGGCTGGAGTTTGAAATAGAGCACGTTGCCCTGGTGGCGGCTCCGCTCGAAGGACTTGAACAGGGCCACCGGCGGTTCGCGGAAAGTCACCGCGATCTGAGTTAGGCGGCTTCCCAGGCGTTTGCCGGTGCGCAGGTAGAAGGGGACGCCCTGCCAACGCCAACTGTCGATGAACATCCGGAGAGCGGCGTAGGTGGGGGTGGTGGAACCACTGCTCACTCCCTTCTCGTCCAGGTACGCCGCCACCTGTCTTCCATTCACCCGCCCCGGAGCGTATTGACCGAGCACCACGTCGTCGGGGCCGATGGGCCGGATGGACTGGAGCACCTTGACCTTCTGGTCCCGGATGGCTTCGGCGCCAAAGGAGACCGGGGGTTCCATGCCCACCAGACTGAGCAACTGGGTCAGGTGGTTCTGGACCATGTCCCGCAGGGCGCCCGATCGGTCGTAGTAATCGGCGCGACTTCCTATCCCCACGGCCTCTGCCACCATTATCTGGACACTGTCGATACGATCCCGGTTCCAGACCGACTCGAATAGGGGATTGGCGAACCGGAAGACCAGCAGGTTCTGCACGGTCGCCTTCCCCAGGTAGTGGTCGATGCGGTATATTTGGGGCTCGTCAAAACACCCATGGAGGGTTCCGTTCAGGGCAACGGCCGATTCGAGGTCGACGCCGAATGGTTTCTCCACCACCAAACGGGTCCACCCGGCGCTGTGGGTCAGACCGGATGCTCCCAGGGCCTTAACCGTCGGGCCCAGGGCGGATGGCGGTAGGGCCAGGTAGAAGATCCGGTTGCCCTCCAAACTGTGCACGGCCTCGATTTGTTCGATCCGGCTCCGGAGGGCCTCGAACTCCTCTGGCCCTCCATCGGCAACGGACTGGAAGTACAGGACCTCGTTGCACCACCTGGCGGGATCGGCGTACGGCTCGCCAAGTTGTGCCTGCCGGTGGGAGATGCTTTCGATAGATGCCCGCGAGAGCGCTCTGAAACCGTTGTCGTCCATCTCTGATCGAGCCACTCCCAGGACGAGGAACCGATCGCTCATTTGATACTGCCGGACCAGGTGATGGAGGGCAGGGGCCAGCTTCTGGCGGTAGAGGTCACCGGTCGCCCCAAATACCACCAACAGGTGGCGGTCCACCGCCTGGGCGCCTGCAACGGGTAGAGACTCCACTAGCCGCGGCTTGCAGTGACGGTCTTCATCTCTGGAATGAAACCCACATGTGAGTCGTACATGGTCTGGCGCCTCCTGATTCCCGGGGAGGGTCCCCACTTGGCACATGGTAGGCCGTATCAAGAGAGGCCACTCAGGTGCGGGAAGGGGTGGGCAGTACCGTTAGGTTCCGTGCTTTACCGTCGTCTGATGCTGGGCACGGTGCTGGCTATTGCCATGGCGGCCGCCACCTTCGCTCCCACGGTCTTTGGGGTGCTGGCTTCGGAATTGATCTCGTTCTTGAGGATCGAACGGTGGCAACTGGGGTTGCTGGTGAGCGGCGCCACTCTATGCGGGGCGGTGTTCTCGCTTCTGTTGGGAAAGTGGGCTGACATGGTGGGCGGTCGGCGGGCCACCATCTCCACCCTGTTGATTGCCGGGGTCGCCCTGGTGTGTGTGGGAGCAGCGCCCGGGTTCGGGGTGATGATGGCGGCGGCGTGTCTTGCCGGGATAGCATCCGGGGCTTCCAACCCGGCCACCAATCGGCTCATCTCCGAAGAATTCGCCACCGGAAGGCAGGGCCTGATTGTGGGAGTGAAGCAGTCGGGCGTGCAGATGGGGGTCTTCCTGGGGGGATGGCTGCTGCCGGTTTTCACCGTGTGGTGGGGTTGGCGATGGGCGGTGATCGCGTTCGCCGCGGTCCCTCTTGCTTTTGCCGGTCTCTATTCGGCGACAACCCCGCGGGCTCACGCCGGCCGGGAGGACACTGCTACAGAGGCGTTCAGCCGCATCCCCAGGTTGATCTACCGTCTGGCGGTCTACGGCTTCACCATGGGAACGGGCATGTCCGTGGTGCTTGCTTATCTGCCGCTCTATGCCGAGGAGGTGTTCGGGATGAGCCAGGGCCAGGCCGGCCTGGCCCTGGCCGTCACCGGGTTGGTGGGGATCCTGGCCCGGCTCGGTTGGGCGCGGGTGGCCGAGGGCAGGTTCGGGTCGGTAAGAAGCCTGCGGATCATTGCCCTGGCGGCGGTGACGATGGGTCTTGTGCTGGCCTTCGGCCATCAGTGGGGATCCTGGACGATCTGGCTGGCGGCGGCTCTGACCGGTCTGAGCGGGAGCGCGTGGAACGCGGTTGGCATGTTGGCCATCATCCAGATCCTCCCGACCTCTCTGGCCGGCCGGGGTTCGGGAGTGGTGCTGCTCGGTTTCCTGACCGGTCTGGGTCTGGGCGCCCCCCTGGTGGGATTGTCCGTGGATCTCCTCGGTGTCTACACGCCGGGTTGGCTGGCGATCACCGTTCTGTTCGGGTTCGGGTTCTGGGTGATGAACACGGGTAGGAGGAGAGTGGGTTGAGTAGGGTGGTGGCTTCCTGGCTGTGAACTCTGCGCGTCTCGGCTTCGGCGCGGTGTTGGTCGTAACGATGGCGTCCGTCACCATGGCCATAACCACCTTCGGGGTTCTTGCCTCTGAGTTAATCGCGGCCATGGGCATCGAACGGTGGCAGTTGGGGATGCTGGCCACCTCCGGCACCCTGAGCGGGGCCCTGTTCTCCACTCGTTTGGGTAAGTGGGTTGATGTGGTAGGCGGCAAGCGAGCCACTGTTACCACCCTCATGGTGGCGGGAACCGCGTTGTTCTGTGTAGGGGTGGCGCCTGATTTCTCCCTGATGGTGGGGGCGGCCTTTCTCAACGGGATCGCATCGGGCATGTCCAACCCGGCCACCAACAAGTTGATTTCCCTGGAGGTCGAGCCCGGTCAGCGGGGACTGATCGTGGGCATAAAACAGTCGGGAGTGCAGGTCGCCATTTTCGTGGGAGGTTGGTTGTTGCCGGTCTTCACCGATTGGTGGGGTTGGCGATGGGCGGTCCTGGTGTTTGCGGCGGCCCCCCTGACGGTGGGAGCGATTTCCATGGCAAGGGCCGCGTCCGTGGGGCCCTCCTCCGGCCAACCGCAGGACAAAGAGACCGGGCGGAAAGACACGGATGAGGCGAGTCCGGTTCGCCTTCCCAGGGTGGTTCGTCGCCTTACGGTCTACGGGTTCTTGTTGGGGATGGGGGTGGTCGTCTTGGTCGTCTACCTGCCGCTCTATTCCGAGGAGGTCCTGGGGATGAGCCGGGGCCGGGCTGGGCTGGTGCTGGCGATCACCGGGCCGATCGGGATTCTTGCCCGGATAGGGTGGGGGCGCATAGCCGAGGGTCGCCTGGGAATGGTTCGGAGTTTGATGATGATTGCTTCGCTGGGGGTGATCTCGGGAGTTTTTCTGGCCTTCGGTGAAGACCTGGGAACCTGGGTGATTTGGGTCGCCGCGGTAGTGGCGGGATTCAGCGTGTTCGCCTGGACCTCGGTGGGGATGCTTGCGGTCATCGAGGTCCTGCCGGCCGATCTGGCCGGAAGCGGGTCGGGGAGGGTGTATTTTGGTTTTATCTGCGGCTTCGGGATTGGAGCGCCCCTGTTCGGATGGTCGGTGGATGCGCTCGGTGTTTACGCACCGGGTTGGTTGGGTATCACCGTTCTTTTCGCGGCGGGCTTTTGGGTTATGTTCACGGTAAGGGGGGACGGAACACCCACCAGGCCGATCGGGACCACCGCTTAGGATGCCTTCACTCGCATCTCCCGGTTCGAATCAGCGGCGGCGCATCAAAGTCACCCCGTCTGCGAAGGGGAGCACCACAACCTCCAGATCCGGGGCGGCGGCGGCCAGGTCATTGAAGCGGCGGATCGCCTCCGTGGCCTGGGTTTGATCGCCCGGGTCGATCACCCGTCCCGACCAGAGCGTATTGTCGGCCACGATCACGCCGCCCGGTCTCACCAACTCCGTCAGTTTTTGCAGGTAGGCCGGGTAGTTCGGCTTGTCGGCGTCGAGGAAGGCCATGTCAAAGGGACCTTCCAGGTCTTCCAGGGTCTGGAGGGCCGGGCCGATCAAGAGAGTGATCCGGCCATCCACTCCCGCTTCCTCCCAGGCGCGTTTGGCGTGGCTCGTGAACTCTTGGGAGAGATCGCAGCAGACGAGTGTGCCTCCCTCCGGCAGGGCCTGGGCCATCGAGAGCGAAGACAGGCCGGTGAATGTGCCGATTTCTAGTACCCTGGTTGCGCCGGTCAGCTTCACCAGCAGGGCCAGGAACGCCCCTTGGAGGGGATCGATCTGCATTCTCGAGAGATCGGGATAGCGTCGGGCGGTGTCCTCGATAACCTTCCGGCCCACCCTGTCCGCGGTCATGGAGCGGGAGGAAGCGTATTCCAATAGCTCCTGGTCCGAGAGGTGCTTTCTCATTCGAACCAGGTTACCCCACCATGGGGTTGGCGCCAGGAGGGGACGACGGGCGGGGATCCACCCGGAATCCCGCTTTCATGCAAGTGGGACCAGGGAAGGGAGGCGGACGAACCTCACCGACCTCCCCTATCCTGCTCGGCTTCCAAGACCCGTGGCAGCAGTACGGTTAACAGACTGTCCCATGTCGTTGGACGCCTGCCAAACCACAGATGCCCGGACGTAGTCTCCCAGGACTCCGGTGGGGGCTTTTGCTGTTGTTCGCGGTGGCGTGCACATCAGGGGCCGGGGCGAACGGGGAATCCTCCACCTCGCCCGAGTCAGCAGCTGCTGCCCCTCCATCGTCGGTCACCATCCCTGCTGACCCGGCGACCACCATAGCGGAGCCAGCCCTAACCACAACCTCCACCGGCGCCGCACCATCCCCGACGACCACTCGGAGCATGGTGGCCACCACCCTGCCAGTTACCACGACCATTCCCAGGGCTGCTACTACGACTACGATCGCCGATACGACCTCTCAGAACCCAACCACGACTGTTCCCACAGCCATCACCGCCGCCACCCCTACTACCACGACCACAACCCTCTCCGATGACCTGACTGTCGTGGAGATAACAGTGAGGGAGGGGAGGGCAGTGGGGGAAGACCGAGTCGAAGTTCCCCTGGGCAATCGGATCTCTCTCCGGTTCGACTCTGACACCCGGCTGTTGGTGCACATTCACGGTTACGACGAGGAGTTCTCTGTAGAGGCCGGCGTTCTCACTGTTAACGAGTTTGTAGGGGACCTGCCTGGGGTCTTCGAGGTGGAGGATCACGTGAGCCATCGGCTCCTGATCGAGTTGAAAGTGTCGCCCTGAGGTGAGAGAATGATCCTGGGTCACGGCATCGGTGGGCGTCTCGACCTGCCCATCCCCCTTCTGTATTTCACGCTGGCGGCGATGACGGTGTTGGTGGTCACCTTTGCCAT
>JAAXHN010000201.1 GCA_012270885.1 Acidimicrobiia bacterium
CCGGTGGTGTCGTTGTCGCTGTGGTATGTCCAGGGAGCTGAACCGGGTGCTGGCAATCCTTGGAACTTCGCAAGAAACATCATGTACGACGGCTGGTCCGAGGCCTATGTCGGCTACCTGCGGCCGGAGATGCCGCAACAGAGTTACCTGTTGACAGGCATGACGTCCGGCGGCCAGCGGTTGGAATCGGTCCCGGTGACCTATGGAACGCCGCAGCCTGATTCGGCCACCATGGTCCGGTTGGAAGCGGTAGCGGCTGGTGACGGGACCGACTTGGTGATCGAGGTGGACGGGGCCGTGGAGCTGTTGCAGATCAGCTACAGCGAGGGTGAGGCCTTCGACGAGGCCCGGGCGGAGAAGCTGTGGAGCAGCGGGCAGGTGGAGGGCTGGACCAGGGATGTGGCGGTTACCCTGCCGGAGTACTCGCCGCAGCGGACCTACCGGGCCATGGCGGTGACCCTGGCGGGGGACCGGTTGTACTCGGAAACGGTGACCCACGGGGTTCAGGAGCCGGAGTTGCCGCGTCCGCCAGAGAAGGTGTCTTTGGAACTAGAGCAAGAGGAGGACGGCGGCGCCGACTTGGTGGCGCGGAGCGACGGAGCGTTGCGGGTTATTGAGTTGTGGTATACCGAGGGGCCGGTCTATCCCTTCAGCGAATGGGAACTGATGTCCAGGGAGGAGGTGGGGCCGGACTCGAGGGAGTGGGTCCTCCTGACGCTGGAGCCCCATGCCAAGATGCGGAGTTACCAGGTGAGGGCGCAGTCCTTTGACGGTTCCTGGGTGGAGTCAGGGACGGTTACCTATGGCGGTGAGGAGCCGCCTTCGGCCACCCTGTTGACCCTGCGGGCCGAGCCCTTTGGCAATGGCGTCTCGGGGTCTGAGGGCGTGAACCTGGTGGCCGGGGTCGACGGGGGTATAGACGGGTTGCAGCTGTGGTATACCGAGGGCCCGGTCTTCAAGGAGGATGAGGCCCAGCGGATGTGGAGCCGCAACATGGGACATGGCTGGGAGGGTGGCGTGATCCAGACCATATCAGCGGGAACTCCGGAGCGCACCTACCGGGCGGTGGCGGTAGTGCTGTCCGGGGAGAGGCTGTACTCGGAAACGGTGACCTACGGTGTTCCCGAGGGTCCACCTGAAGGTCCACCTGAGGGGCCGCCGGAGGGAGGTCCGGTGCGGCCGATGTGGCAGGAGCGGGGCGCCGGGCATCATAACCGTGACTGGGGCTTGCCGTGGGTCGGCGGCTTTGGCCGCTGGTAACGGCCCGGAGGGTCTCTGGCTCTAAGAGGGTGTTTCCAAAGAATTGGGGTATGGTCTTAAACTACCTGCATGAATCG
>JAAXHN010000202.1 GCA_012270885.1 Acidimicrobiia bacterium
TCCCTTGGGCCGCGTGGGCAGTGGCATTACTCCCCCCGAAATGGTGACCGGTCTCTACACGGTCGATGCCCTGATCGCCGGAGACTTCGGTCTGGCTTGGCATACCCTGTGGCATCTGATTCTCCCCGCGGTGACCCTCTCGTTGACCAGCGGGCCCCCGCTCTTCCGTGTTACCCGCTCCGCTGTCAGCGAGGCCGTGTCCAGCCCGTTCGTCGAGGCCGCCTACAGCTACGGACTGGGCCGGCGAACCGTTCTTGTCAGGGATGTTCTCCGCAACGCCTCCCCGCCGGTGCTCAACCTGGCCGCCATGACCTTCGGCTACCTGATCGGGGGTGGGGTGCTGGTGGAGGTGGTGTTCTCCTGGCCCGGGATCGGCTCGTACGCGGTGTGGGGGATGGACAACTCCGACTATGACGTGGTGCTGGGGGTGGTGATCATCGCAGCAGTCATCTACGTGATCCTGTACTTCATAGTCGATCTGATCCAGTTCGCCATGGATCCACGCCTCCGGGACTGAGGGGCGATGACCACTCTCTCCCAGCAGCGGGAACGCGGGCTCATGGCGCGTATCATCGTCGGCCCCACTGTCGGCATGACCATCCGGCGCTCCCTGTTCTTCTTCATGGTGTTGTTGGCCGTGGTCGCCCCGTGGCTTGACGATTTTAGCGCCTGGCTCCCCTTTCCCATCTACGATCCGCTCCGCCCGGATCCGTTCAATCCGGTGTCCCCGCCTACGGCTGAGCATTGGTTCGGGACGGACACCCTGGGCCTCGATGTCTTCACGAGGGTGTTGATGGCTACCCGCGTCGACTTCACCCTGGCCCTCATCGGGGTTGCTCTGGGTGGCGGGCTGGGTTGTCTCGCGGGCGCCTGGGCCGCCTACCGGCGGGGGTGGGTGGACATAGTCGCCCTGCGGGTTGTCGAGGTGCTCCAGTCCTTCCCCGTTCTCCTACTCGGGCTCGCCATGTTCGCCGCGTTCGGCTCTCTCGAGATCTTCGGCCCGGTGGACCATGGGATGGCCGTATTGGTCCTGTCCATCTCCATGGTGAACTTCCCGCTGTACCTGCGCCAGGTACGCAGTGTGTTGCTGCCGCTTACGGAGGCGGAGTTCGTGCAGGCCGCCAAGTGCGCCGGACTGGGAGCGTGGGGCATCGTTTGGCACCACTTCATCCCGAACGCCCGCGGCCAGATCCTGGCCTTGTTCCCTCTGACCTGCGCCTACGCGATCCAGATCATCGCCGGTCTGAGCTTCATCGGCCTCGGCATCGAACCCCCGAACCCCGAGTGGGGATCCATGATCAAGGCAGGGGCCACGCT
>JAAXHN010000203.1 GCA_012270885.1 Acidimicrobiia bacterium
TCCGATGAACCCGGGGCGGTTCACTGTGGTGGCTGATGCGGCTGCGGGTGGTGTGGACCTTTTGGGTCCTGACGGGGTGTTGGCCGAGTTGACCAAGCGTGTGCTGGAGCGGGCTCTGGCCGAGGAGATGACCGATCATTTGGGTTATGAGCACGGTGACCCGATAGGTCATGGGACGGGTAACAACCGTAACGGGACCTCTCCCAAGCGGGTGCTGACCGAGATCGGCGCGGTGGATCTGGACGTGCCCCGGGATCGTAACGCCACGTTCGAACCGAGGATCGTTCCCAAGGGCGCCCGCCGCCTGGAACGGTTCAACGCCAACATCGTGGCCCTGTACGCCCGGGGTTTGTCCACCCGTGACATTCGCTCGGAGTTGAGACGCATGTACGGCGTGGACGTCTCGCCGGCGTTGGTGGTCGGAGGTCACCGACGGGATCGTCGAGGAGCTCACCGAGTGGCAGAACCGCCCCTTGGACAGTGCATATCCGATCCTGTACATAGACGCCATGGTCGTGAAGGTCCGTACCGATGGCACTGTTATCAACCGGCCAGCGTACGTGGTGGTCGGTGTTGACGTCGACGGCCGCAAACACGTCCTCGGTGTATGGCTCGGCGACGGCGGGGAAGGCGCCAAATATTGGCTGGCGGTGCTCACCGAGATACGCAACCGGGGCCCTTGAGGACGTGCTGATCGTGTGCTGTGACGGCCTGAAAGGGCTTCCGGACGCGATAGAGGCCACCTGGCCTGAGGCGCTGGTGCAAACCTGTGTCATCCACCTGCTACGGGCCTCGATGCGCCTGTGCAGCTGGAAAGACCGAAAAATCATCGCCCGGGGGTTACGAGCCGTGTACACCGCCACCAACGCCGAAACAGCCGCTGCGGCGTTGGACGAACTCGAAGAACAATGGGGAAACCGCTACCCGGGTGTGATACGCGTATGGTGCCAGGCCTGGGAAGAGTTCACCCCGTTCCTGCGGTTCCCTCCCGAGCTTCGCCGGATCGTTTACACCACCAACCTGGTG
>JAAXHN010000204.1 GCA_012270885.1 Acidimicrobiia bacterium
CAAAGTCGAGTCATAGACACCCAACTCGTTGGCGACCTGGCGTATCGGCTTGCCCGAGGTACGGACGATCTCCACCGCATCCTCGTTTGAACTCATCCGAGAACTTTCTTCTCGGTCGTTTCCCTCCCAACAGGACTCCTTCCCAGCGCGCAGTCCCATTGTCGGAGACAAGACGCGCTCACTGTGGAAATGTCCGGCTAGCGGGGGGAACTCCACATCCGGGTCGGAAGGTGCTGACGTTGGTAGCGTCGATGCTGGTGGGTGGTTCCCATATTGATCACGCGGACCGGCTGCGGTCTGCTTCTACGAGTCGGGTGTTGGGGTTTAGGGTGATGGCTCCGTCCACGTTGGGCACGTTCCTGCGTTCTTTTACTTGGGGGCATGTACGCCAGTTGGACAAAGCCGTAGCGGAGACGCTGGGCAGGGTCTGGGCTCTGGGTGTCGGACCCGGTAACCAAGCGGTGACTATCGATGTTGATTCGACTATCTGTGAAGTGTCGGGCAAAACCAAGAGCGGCGCCGCCTATGGGCACACGAAGGTGTTGGGTTACCATCCGCTGATAGCGACACAGGCCGAGACGGGGGAGATCATTGGAGTCCGCCTCCGGGGAGGGTCTTCGCAACGGGGCAACACCCATTTCGTGGTCGAGGCCATCAACCGTATCCGACGGGCCGGCGCCACAGGTGATATCACCCTACGGGCCGATTCGGGGTTCTTCTCCTACGATCTCCTCGCGGCCCTGGACCGGCTCGGGGCGGACTGGTCGATCACTATTCCCCTCCATAGCAACGTGCGGGCTGCTATCGAAACCATCGACGAAGACGACTGGACAACTATCGACTATCCCGAAGGCGGCAACGCCCAGGTAGCAGAAACCATCATCACCTCAGCAGCCCGCCACGGCAAACGCCAAACCCGGATCGTTGTGCGCCGCAGCCGCCTCACCGACCCCCATCAGCTGAGGCTGTGGCCCGGGTGGCGGTACCACACCTTAGTGACCAACACCGGCCTGTCTCCGGTCGAAGCCGACCAGCACCACCGCCGGCACGCCACCTGCGAACTTGCTATCCGCGATCTCAAACACTCAGCCGGGCTCGCCCACCTCCCATCAGCCAACTTCTTCGCCAACGCCGCCTGGCTAGCCTGCGCCGCCCTAACCCACAACCTCTATCGATGGATCACCCGGCTCGGGCAAACACAACCAGCCGGACAGCTCACCGCAGGGCGCAGCATCCGCACCCGCCTCTTCGGTATACCAGCCCGAGTAGTCAACCACAGCGGCCGGCACCTACTACGCCTACCCACCCGCTGGCCCTGGGCCACCACCTACCACACCGCTCTACAGAACCTCCGCAGCCTCCCCCAACTCTGCTGAACACCCCCACCACACCCCACAACCCCGAAACCTGCCCCGCTCTCTACCCCCACACGCCCTAAACAACCACAACAACCCCCCGAACCAACCAAACCCCCTAAACCAGACCACCCAAACCGGCCTAACACCCCGATCAACCCACCCACAACCCCACAACCACACCCCAC
>JAAXHN010000205.1 GCA_012270885.1 Acidimicrobiia bacterium
GCTCGTACAGTTCCCCCGGACTCATGGGATCCGTGGCGGTGAAGGCCAGACGTCCCTGCGATGACCTGGACAGCCCGGTGATGTACCGGTCGCCACCCAGAACTGTTGTCCTGTTCCCGTGGCGGTCGAAGGCGACGACGCGGCCGCGTCCCCGGTCCGTCGTGCTGCAAAGAAAGCCCTCATCCAGCCATATCGGTCTCTCCAAGGCGGAAGCCACCGCCAGACCGCTGATGCTCCGGTCCATGTGACCGGTGATGTCCACCGGCGGGTCGTCGAGACGCCACAGGGAGAAAACGTAGGGGTAGTCAGTGGTCGGCGCGCCTATCCCGTAAAGGGCGCTGGAAGGGTCATAGTCGGTCATGTAGTAGCCCGCACGTTTCGCCCGCAGCGTCTCGGCGCCGCTCTCGGTGTCTACTTCCACCACCTCGGCGCCGCGTTCGAGGGACCTCGGGTTGTCGCGGCTGGTGACCATGGCTACCCTGGCGCCGTCCGGCGACCAGGCCAGACCTGACTCGTTCTCCTCCCCGCTGCCCACTCTCCGGGGTTCGGCTTCGCCGTCGGGTTCCACCAGGTAGGCGTAGGTGCGCCGATCCTGGAGCCAGCCCCGGTTGTCCAATCGAGCATTGAAGCCGGTAATGCGCCGAGGGCGTCGGGCCCTTTCATCCTTGTCGAGGTCCGCCCACTCCCCGAACCACTCCGTGGCCAACACCAGCAGACGCGAGCCGTCGGGCGACCAGAGCGGCGCTTGCACTCCCAGTTCGAATGAAGTGACGACCCGCGCCTCACCGCCATTCGCCGGCATGATCGCCAACTGGGTGGGGTCGGTGCGTTCAGGTCCCTTTCTAACGAATGCCAGCGACGCACCGTCCGGCGACCAGCGGGGCATCGAATCGCCATCTCCGAAGGTGATCTGGCGCGCCTCGCCGTCCCAGAGCCACAACGACGACCGGTACCGGTCCTCGTCGAGGTCGATGGTGGTCGCCACAAACGCGATTCTGTGGCCATCAGGATGTATTTGCGGATCGGACACCGAAGTGAGGCGGGAGAGGTCGGTCGGTTGCATCGGGTCGAGCCTACCAACGTGATGCTTCTATGTTTTCCAAATCGGTTGTGGNNGTGGGGGTTGGTTCAGGTTGAGGTTGTGGGGGTTGGTGGGGGGTTTTCGAGGAGTCGGTAGATGTGGCGGGTGATGTAGCGTTTGAGGCAGCGGCGGGCTTCTCGGGTGGTTTTGCCTTGGCTGGTTCGTTTGGTGATGTAGGCGCGGGTTTTGGGGCAGATCCTGGTCCGGTTGATGATGATGGTGTGGATTGCTTGGTTGAGTTGGCGGTCGCCTCGTCGGTTGAGTCGGTGGCGGGTGTGTTGCCCGGAGGAGGCTTCTAGG
>JAAXHN010000206.1 GCA_012270885.1 Acidimicrobiia bacterium
CCATCTTCCGGTGTGGGCCCGGTCGGCGTCGGACAGATCATAGGAAAGACACCCAACCGGGTCAGTCAAAACAAGGGTCACGACACCGCCACCAGCACCGAACTCGATCAGCCCCTAAAGGCACCTTCTTATTCTCACAGTCAAAATCGGGGCTGGTTTTGGTGGTTGGAGGTGGGTCCAGACGCGGTCTGAGATTCGGCGTTTGAGTGCTCTGGTGGCTTCTCTTTTGCTTTTGCCGGCGGCGAGTTTGCGTTCGTAGTATTTTCTGCCTTCGGTGCCTGGTCGGGCTATTTGGGTGATGGCGATGGTGTGGATAGCTCGGTTCAGTTGGCGGTTCCCTCCACGGTTGAGGCGGTGGCGTTTGGTTCGGCCGCTGCTGGCCTGGAGGGGTGCGGTGCCGTTGGCCATGGCGAACTTGGCTTTGGTCGCATAGCGGGTGGGGTCCCCGACTTCGGTGAGGATCTCTGCTGCTACGAGGACGCCTACGCCGTGGATGTTGGTAAGGGTGGTTTCTGAGGTTTCAACGGTGGTGGTGATGACCTGGTTGAGGTCTTTGATCTTCCGGTTGAGCACTCGGATGTTGTTGAGGCGGTGCCGGGCGATCAGAGCTCGGGGGGTTTGGTTTCCTCTGATCATGCGTGATACTCGTTGGAGAGCTTTCGCTGAGGTGAGGGGGGTGGTGATCTTGCGGTGGTATCCACAGGCGATCTGTTGGAGGTCGGCGTGGAGACGGGAGATGTCCCGGGTTCGGGCTTGGACCAGTTCACGGCGGTAGCGGACCAGACAACGCAGGTCCTCTATGGGACCATCGAGACGAGGAGGTGGCAGGTCGTTGTCACGGGCACCGACCCGGGCGATCAAAAGAGCGTCGGTGGAGTCGGATTTGGTGTGGGTTCGCTGGGTTTTCCGGGCGCGGGCGGTCATCTGGGGCGGTACGTCAACGGTGTCAACGATAGCCCTAAGAGCCAACGCCAAGGACCGGCCGTTGTTGCCGGATCCCTCGATAGCGACCCGCCGAGCGGCGGTGTCCTGAACCCAGGTAACCACCTGGGTGTGTCCACGGGGCGTGTTCGAGAAGGTACGTTTCTCTACTAGGCGGCCTGACTCGTCAGCCAGTACACCGGCCAGGGTATCCTTATGGGAGTCGATCCCGATAACAGTCACGACAGGGTTTCCTTTCGTACAAGCAGCGGGCTGGACAAGGGCTTGGGTGTGCGCAAACGTGCGTTGAGATCACTTCCGTCAGTTTCTCGAGCTTCTATCAAGCGACACCACCCAAACCGAAAACCGGTGGGGAGGCACTCGGGAAGAAAGCCACCACCGAAAGAGTGGGGCGTGTTCGTTTAGAGCCATCCCCACCGGCACCCCCCATATATACACGCACGTTCGTTGTTGGGGACGACCGGCTCGGATGAACCGATGCTCGGCGCCCAGGGTCCCGATGGTGTTGCGGAACAC
>JAAXHN010000207.1 GCA_012270885.1 Acidimicrobiia bacterium
CTGCAGGCCGGGGTGGCTATGGCCGCCGCCCGGGGGGCCACCGTCGGCATGCTGTCGCCTGACGAGCACGGCCGGCGCCGGATCGCCAACATGACCCACCGCCTGCTTGGGGCTTACGGCCTTGCGGATGCCTTCACTTCCGTGGTTTTCGTCCCCCTGCATGTGGAGGGTGAGGCGTCACTGGTCGGCAACACCGAGGTGACCGCGGAGATCGTCGAAGAGCAATTCCGGCGCCAACTCCATGCGTTGGGAGTCGAGAGCGCCCGGACCATGATCGAACGGGACCATGTGGAGGCCATCTTCTTCGGATGCACGCTGTGGGGAGGCCTGGTCGGGGAGGTGGCAGACCAGATCGATGCCTTCTGCATCGACCCGGTGGTGGCGTCCCTCCACATGGCCGAGGCCCAGGTTCGCACTTCCCGACTTTCCTGACCATCCCCCACTGATCGCCCGGTGGTGGGCGTGGTCGGCCGATACGCGGCAGCGACCCCGGGTGTCCAGCAGGTATGATGGCGTCACCGCAGAGCAGGACAAACTTTTCTGCCTTGGGGAATCGCTATGAACTTACACACCACCAGTAAAGATCGGCTGTTGGCCGCGCTCGAAGGCTGCTATGAGGCAACCCGGGCGGCTGCGCTCTCTGGCGTCCCCGTTTCGACGGTGTACCACTGGGCGCGAAAGGGAATAGTGGTGCCTACTGTGTCTTCCGTAAGGACCAAATACTGGTCCTATGCCGATCTGATGGCCCTCCGGATCGTGTATTGGCTTCGGCATCCGAAGGTGGGGGAATCGAGAGATATTCCCGCCAGTCCAATGGGTCAGGTCCGCGAGGCCTTAAAAAGACTGGATCGGCTGGGGCTGGACATATGGGCCGAAGAATATTCGGGGTCGTCTCCTCTCCAGGTGGACCCATCGGGGGACATCCACATCGTCACACGGGGTTTAGTGGAGACGGTCAAACGCCAACTGGTAATGGGGGAGGTCCTGGATTTGCTGGCGCCCTTCGCCACCCGGGATGGTAGCGGCCCCGACTTGATTCGCCCGAGGCCCCTGCTCAGAATCATCCCAGGCAAAGTCTCAGGTGAGCCGCATCTCATGAATTCTCGTATCACTACCAAAGCGGTGGCCGCTCTCTACGAACGTCTCGGTGATGTCGAAGTGGTGTCTGATCTATACCCCGGTCAGGAGATGCAGGCGGTTGCAGAGGCGATCGACCTCGAGCGCAGTCTTGCGGCTTGATGGACCTTCCACTGGATCACAATTTCCCCGAGCCCATCCTCAAGTGTCTTGAACAGTACATTCCCGATCCGAAGCTGATTCCGCTGCAGCGTATCCACCCTGCCCTGTGCGAACTCACGGATCGCCGGTTACTGATAGCTCTTCATCAACTCGGGCACGAGGGGCTGGTCACCAATGACTACAAGATGTTGCTTAATCCAAACTCCCTGGCTGTACTGCTGAGGACGAACCTGGCCGTGTTTGCAATTCAGGGAGTCGGCGATGATCCCATCCGCGCAACAGGGGCACTGTTGTTGGATCTGCCAGCCGCCGTAAGAGCTATCGAATCGGGGAGGCGGGGTGTGTTCTGGCTCAGGCCAAGGGCTCCCCAGCCGAAACAACCCTGGGATCTGTTCAAGCAGGCAGCCCAACGCAGGAATCAGGATCCGGAGGGATTACACCGTGAGGTGAGAGTGACCGACCGGGAACTGGCAGAGCCCGTTTTGTCTGGTGTATAGCTCTCTGAGCGGTTGCCCGCTCGGTCATGTCCGAGTGAGTGTTTCACCGGCGTAAGTACGTTTTGGGGTAGCTCCGGGATCTCCGTAGCCTTGCCTTGCGGTGGGGTGCTGACCCTTGGGAAAACGGAGACCCATGAACTACGTAATAGAAGCCTCGGGCCTGGTGAAGAGGTATGGCGACGTGGTGGCCCTGGACGGGCTGGACCTGTCCGTCGAGGAAGGATCGGTGTTTGGGGTGCTTGGTCCCAACGGGGCCGGCAAGACCACCGCCGTTTCGATTCTGGCCACCCTGATCCTTCCCGATTCGGGTACGGCCACCGTGGCCGGCGCCGATGTTTTGGCAGAGCCGGGAAAGGTCCGGGAGCAGATCGGGCTTTCGGGGCAGTATGCGGCATTGGATGAGCATCTCACCGGATTTGAGAACCTGGACATGATCGGGCGTCTGTATCACATGGGCAGATCGAGATCGAGAGCTCGGGCCAGGGAACTGTTGGAGGTTTTCGATCTGACCGATGCGGAAAACCGGCCGGTCAAGACCTATTCGGGGGGTATGCGCCGCCGGTTGGACCTGGCCGGTGCCCTGGTGGCGTCCCCTCCGGTGTTGTTCCTGGACGAGCCCACCACCGGTCTCGATCCCCGCAGCCGTCTGGACCTGTGGGGTGTCATCCGCGATCTGGTGGCGCGTGGGTCCACGCTCTTGCTCAACACCCAGTACCTGGAGGAAGCCGACCACCTGGCCGACCGCATCATCGTGATCGACCAGGGTCGGGAGATCGCCCAGGGCACTCCCGACGAGCTCAAGACCCTGGTGGGAGGCGAGCGGATCGAAGTTACCGTGACCTCCCCTTCCGATCTTCTGCGGACCCAGGAGGTGATGGATAGGTTCGCCGTGGGCGACCTGGCGGTGGAACAACGGAACCGTCGGGTCACCGCGCCGGTGGCGGGAGGCGCGTCGGTGCTGAGCGATGCTCTGCGAGCCCTGGACGCCGAAGGCATCGGCCTCCGGGATGTGGGTCTTCGGCGGCCCACGCTCAACGATGTGTTTCTGATGCTCACCGGACATGCCGCCGAGTCGAACGGGAACCGGAATGCATCCGGGGCCGAGGCGGGAGAAAAACGGCGATGAGGTCTGTCGCTTTTCTCTTCCTGGACGCGGCGGTGATCGCCAAGCGGAACATGATCAGGATCAAGCGGGTCCCCGAGATACTGGTGTTCGTGGTGCTGTCGCCGATCATGTTCGTCCTGTTGTTCGCCTATGTTTTTGGAGGCTCGATCAACATCCCGGGTGGTTCCTACCGGGAGTTCCTGATCGCCGGGATTTTCGCCCAAACGGTGGTGTTCGGTTCAACCTTCACGGGGGTCGGCATCGCCGAGGACATACAGAAGGGGATCATCGACCGGTTCCGCTCGCTGCCGATGTCCCAGGCGGCGGTGCTGATCGGCCGGACGGCCAGCGACTTGGTGTACAACGTGCTCACCCTCCTGATCATGGCCCTGACGGGCCTGGTGGTGGGATGGCGCATTCACAGCAGCCTGTGGGAAGGCTTGGCCGGATTCGCACTGCTCTTGGCTTTCGCCTACACCTTCTCTTGGGTCATGGCCTACGTCGGGCTGCTGGTGCCCAGCGTGGAGGTGATCAACAACGCCAGTTTCATGGTGATTTTCCCGGTCACCTTCATCGCCAATACGTTCGTGCCCTCGGAGAACCTGCCGACCGTCCTCCGGACCTTCGCCGAGTGGAATCCCATTTCCGCTCTGACCCAGGCGGTCAGGGAACTGTTCGGGAACATCCCCTTGGGCGCTCCCGAACCCACCGCCTGGCCGTTGCAGAATCCGATCATCTACACCCTGATCTGGGGCGTGATCATCGTCGGAGTCTTCGCGCCTCTGGCATCTCTTCGATACCGCAAGGCCGTCAAAAAGGGCTGACTCCTGCCCCGGGTATGACCTATCAGAAGGACAACTAGCCGCCGGAGCGGACCGCGTG